>NZ_JBXASU010000031.1:0-77823 GCF_058809705.1 Cupriavidus sp. MPR-AND1C
GCTCGTCTTGGTCTTGCGTGGCATACATGCTCCTTGGTGACATGTTATGCCCTAAACACAAAATCTCTGACAGGCCCACCCGCGACGCTCTGCGCCTTGCGCTCAACGTCCGCATCGTCGAAGGGTGCCTGCCACTTCAGAAGTTTCTCGATGTAGGTGCGCAGGCCGATGTTGCCCTCGCGCACGTCGTGCCGCGAGATGATGTCGGCGAGATCCGCGCCGTTGAGCGCGTCATCGATGGGGAATCAGAAAAATATATTAATTTTCATCTCAAAAAATGTGTCATTCAATTTTAAATTCGCATCAAAATTGATCAAAAAAATATCAGAGTAACGGCTTTGCGAATGTGACAGAATCCAGCTACGCTCATTGCATTCATCGTCAACAAATGCGAGACGGGTTCTATGAGTGCGCTCGGCGACTTCATTCGAGCCAGACGGAAAAGTCTGGGCCTCACCCAGGCTGCGTTGGCGATTCGTATCGGCGTGGACGACACGTACGTAAGCGCGGTGGAGACCGGGAAGAGGACTCCGGACGGCGAACAATTCTTAGACATGATGTCGGTGGCGCTGGAGCTCACGGACGAGCTTGCGAGCGAACTCGCCGCCGCTGCGCGTAAATCTCAGCGCATCTTCCGACTGCCTGCCGAAATATCAACGCAAAAGCGCGAGGTGCTCCAAGCACTGGCGTTGGACACAGGCCTCTCCGATGCAGATATGGGAGCGCTTGCGGCGATACATGCCGCACTCGCCCGGGGTCGCCACGCGGAACGAGCAGAAAACTCCCCTTCGATTAAAGGAGGCCCCATGTAAAGAAAAAGCGCTACAAACCAGAAGGCCTGCAGCGCTTTGGATCAGAACCAGTAAAGATTCGTCTCCCTACAAAGCCGAGTCTCTACCCATCTGACCTCAGCGTCAAGCCCTTCTTTTTCCTCCGATTCGCGCTCCCTTGCGATTCGATCATTCGTGATCGATTCTCCGGACTCGCTCGCCCCTTGTCCGGGCCTATTCCGACTGATTGTTGTCGGAGGGGGGCGCATTTCCAATACGTGAGCGTCTCCTCGAGACGCGACGGAGAAGACTCGTGCATGAAATTTCCAAAACCTTAGCGATTCATCCCTCATCACGTCGGCCGCGCCGCATCGTGACCGTCTCTGGCCGTGGTGTGCGAGGGATCTTCCCGAGCCGCAAGTCGGCCAAGCCCGCGCAGTTCGAAAGCCTCGTAGAAGAAATGGCGCTGCGATTCCTGGAAGTGGCACCGTCAGTCAAGTCAATCGCAACGCAACCACGAGTATTCGAGTACACCGACGGTACACGCCTGCGGCGTTATACGCCTGACGTGGAAATCGAGATCGCGACTGCAAATGGAACAGCGTTCCTCGAGGTCAAAGACGACGCAACGTTCACCCCGAACTCAGAAGCTGCCGACCGGATCAGGGCCGCGATACGGCACCTCCGACAATGTGGCGACCGGTTATACATCGTCTTGCGGACCGACCTTGTCGCAAACGATCTCCAACGACAGCTCGCACTCATTTTCAGAACACGTCCACTTCGCGCCAGGTATCGGGCAGACATCGACGCGACCCTATGGGATCCCGAAAAGGGCACGCGTCCTACAGCTGAGACGCTCCAGCAATGGGAAGACGCAAAACGTCAATGTGACGATTTGCTTCGCCTGATCATGAGGCGAGATCCAGACGACCTCTTGTCAATCTCGACTCGCTAACGGAGGCGTCCATCATGGCCAACTTCATCAAAGATCAGGTCATCTTCCGCGGCGAGGGAAAGTTCCGGCTCGTTCGCGTTCAAGGTGACATCGCTCAACTGGAAAACATGGTAACCGGCGAGTTTTCCAGCCACAGCGAAGCAGATCTTCTGGAAGAGTATGTGCGCGGATATCTTCGAACGGCTATTAACAAGCAGTATCAACGCCCACCAAACCGTACCGCTTTCCAATCAGCACTGGAAGCTACCACGTCACCAGCCAAGCAAGGTGATTTCGAGACGCGCAGGCGTGCAAACTACCTCGTGAGACTTGATCGCATAGGCGCGTTCAACGGTCCTCGATCCGCGTTGCGTCAAGCGATTCATAATGTAGCGGTAGATCTGGCTGATGCAAAGCCGCCCCATGAAACGACCATATATCGCTGGCGTCGACGGTACTTGGGCGCACAGTGTGATGTCCGTGCATTGCTTGATCGAACAGGGTACCGGGGAGGCGAAGGGAAGTCACGACTCGACCCCATCGTTGAAAGCGTCGTGCAAGAAAAAATCGAAACGGTCTTTCTCAGCAACAAACACGGAACGGCCGAGGATGTCCATAACGCGGTGCTCTTCGAAATCCAACGATTAAACACAACCCGTATCGAACCTGAGTGGCTAAAAATTCCTGGGCTCCGGACCATTCAACGACGAATCCGAGGCATCGGTGCATTTGACCGAGCCGTGGCACGGTATGGTGAACGCGAAGCACAACGCCGATTCGCCGACCAATCTTGTGCTCGTCAAGTATCCAGAATTCTTGAGATCGTCGAAATCGACCACACCCCGGTGGATCTGATGTACACCGATACCAACGGCATAGCTATCGATCGCCCAGACTTGACCGTCGCATTCGATCGACATTCCAAATGTGTAATGGGGTACTGCATCAGTTCCGCGGGACATGGCGTTCACGCGGTATTCGAAGCGCTGCGGCATGCCATGATGCCAAAGAGCTATCTGCGAGAGCGATTTCCCGAGCTAGATTTGGAATGGCCATGCCACGGTTGGCCGGAACGCTTACTCATGGACAACGGGCGAGAATTTCATTCCCATGCAGTAGTCGATGCCATGACGAACCTGGGCGTAATATGCGAATACGCCTCGTCGCGCGATCCCAACGATAAGCCGTTTGTTGAGCGCTTTCTCAAAACGTTCAATTACTCCTTCATCCACAAACTCCCCGGCACCACGCTCGCCAAGGTTCATCAGCGCATCGGATTCAAGGCCGAGGATGAGGCTTGCCTCACGTTTGAACAACTCAATGAGATGATCCACATCTGGATCACAACCGTCTATCACGTGCGACCGCATAAGGGCCTATCTGGGCGCGCACCGATCGATGTGTGGAAAGAAAGTGCAGCCAGTCATCCGCCAATGCTGAAATGCGACGCGGAGGACCTCAGCATCGAATTCGGGGAATTTGCCGAGCGCGCGGTACAGCACTACGGCATCGACTTCAATACCTTCAGATACGTATCCCCAGAACTGCTTGCCTTGCGACGGATGTTGCCGACCAATCAACGCGTGCAAATCAAGGCTCCTTATGAAAATGCCGGATTGGTCTGGGTATGGACCCAGATCGACAATAAATACATTCGTGCTGATAACACGGACGAGCGCTTCAACAACTTGACGGTAGAGCAAGCCAAGGCTCTCCATCGCGAATACGCGGACTCCGATCCTTACCAACGAACCAGAGCAAAGGGTCAGGAAATTATCCGTGAGAAAGCCAATGAGGCGATGCAATCAAAGAAATTGAAAGTGCGAAAACAGGGGGCCCGTCAAGCGCATATTACGTCGAAATCTGCCAATCGCCCCCAACCTGCTGCATCCGAACCGCAGATCGCCGTTCCGCCTGCCATGTTCACTTCGGATTCAGATGAGCTTTCCGAATTTGAAGTGGAATCCATCAGCGCCGAGGTGAACCGTGAAAAATAAAATCATCTGCACGGAAATTGTTAAGGATATCAGATTAAGCTTCATCAATTTCCCTCATGTCAAGAGGATACTGGTTGCATTGGATCGCTTGCACGAATACCGGTGTGGCAATGAAGAGGCCGAGCACGTTATGCTGCTCGGCGAATCCGGGGTCGGCAAATCGACTTTGCTTGCCAAGTACGTCGCGAAGCACCCTGCCATAGAGCACGAAGAGCTCACCGAGGTCCCAGTGTTGTACGTGGCACTTGGTCAATCGCCAACCCCGAAGATTCTGGCGCACACGCTCCTGAAGGCGCTGGGAGACCCCAAATGGCATGTGGGAAAGGAGGTCGAGTTGACTGCCCGGCTCGTCTTCCTGATCAAGCAGTGTCGCGTCAGGCTTGTGATCATCGACGAGGCCAACCACCTGATTGATCGCGGTGGCGAGAAAACACTGCACACCGCTGCTGACTGGCTCAAGCGCCTTGTCGATGCGACACGGGTGTCGTTTGTGCTAGCCGGCATACCCCGGACCAGGCGCTTGCTCGCGACCAATGATCAATTGCGCGAGCGGTTCCGGGAGGTCATCGAGATCGACCGGTTTTCAGTGGCAAACAAGTCCGCGGAACACGAGTTCCGCAGCGCCCTCAGGGTCTTCAAGGGGTATCTGCGGGAACTCCCCACTATAGATCTCTCGGGAGCGGCCATCGCGCGACTGTTTGCCTTTGCAACCGACGGGCGTCTGCGTGACATCCGGAGGCTTTTGGTACGAGCTGTCGAACGGGCGTGCGAACAGCCCGATCCCCGATTGACAGACGCGGTTCTGGCCGAGGCCTTCCGGACAGTCATCTACCCGGGATCGCCAGATAAACGGAATCCTTTCCACAAGGCATTCAATGAGATGCCACTTGTGAACGGTGATGAACCATTTGCACCTGTGGAGCGCTGATATGAATACTTACCCCTTTTCTGAACTACCGCTGTGCCGTCCGAAGATGCTCCCGGACGAGTGGGTCGAAACTTATCTTTTCCGCGTTGCGAGAGCAAATGGCATTCGCCATCCGCGGCTGAGCGACGCCGAACGTATTCGCCCGACGTTGCCAGCCACCGCATCAAGCAAGCCTGATGGCTATCCAATCTGGAATGACTCCACGTTGCCACGATGGAGCGTGGTCACCCGTGTTAACAAAATCCGGTATTGCCCTGAGTGCATGACTCAGTCCAGACATATTCGTTCGCGCTGGCGCCTCACAGTGTTTGAGGTTTGTACTATCCACAATATCCGGCTGAAAGACGACTTAGCCGAACCCGTGATGACGAAAGGCTACAAACAAGAAAATAAATATTTCATCACGGAGGTTACGGATGAACAGCTCTGGGCTGGCGCGGTGTGCCCAATGCCGAGCGAGCGGCGACACATTGAACGATTGTGGTCGGGCTTCGAACGATCCATCCTTGATAACGACCTTCCGGGCGGTTTCGAGCAGCTCACTTATATCTTGTTTCTGGAGGCGCTGCTCGACGCCTTGGCGACTACGACACAGGAATTAGATTGCTCACCTATGGGGGTTCAACGATCAACCTACTTGGCTGCGCTTGTCAATAAATACGAGTTTTCCCTAGCACCAAATTTTGACGGAATTCGAAATTTTCTGAGCCAGATTAATGAGCCGTCGCATCGCAATGTGGTGCTCGCGCGGTTGCGTCGCATGTTGATCGATGAAGGGCACAGGCCCACATGCTTTTCTAAGCTAAAAATAGGAAATTTGCGAGGACAATTTCGGATAGGGACCCAGAAAGATGCTACCACGCCAGATCATCGGCTACCCCAGCAAAGTCATGCTCGGCCTGTCGAATATGTAAGTCTCAGTAAGGCCGCATCTCTCGTTGGATGCCCACTAACGCTGTTGAAGCATCTCGTTCATAACAACATCTGCCAGGGGGCCAGTTTTGTACAGAATGGGATAAAACGCTATACATTTCTTCCGTCTCATTCAGTAGAAGCATGCCGCAGATGGTATGAATCGGTTGCAGCACCTGAAAAAATAACGAAAGAGATGCACATTGATCTAAGAAGCTACCGTGTGTTGCTGGACGCAAAATTGCTTCGGCCGATAGCCAAGACAGATTCAATCAACTGGCATCACCGATCCGAGCTGACAGATCTTTGCCGAGACCTCGAAAAGGTGTCTCAGCCTTATTCTACAAATGCAAACGAACTTTATCCACTGTTCGGCGAGTGGTTGTTTGTAGCGGCGCGGCCACGAGCGGTATCGCACGAACTGGTGAAAGAGATCTTTTGCGGCAAGCTCCCTGTCTTCCGTCAACTTGGAAAGCCGGGTCTTTCAGCCTATTACGTTGATCGCACAGCGCTCGAACGGATACACAAGCTTTGGTGCGCCCACAGGTTTCGTCGTAGAAATCTCAGCTCGTCTCACCAACTTTCATTGCTAGCCGTGTGATCAGCGAACAGACCCACAGTACCGATTGGCGCGCCGAGGGAATGGCCCTGTTCGCGGGACGATTTCTGGTACGCCCATCGGTACTTCCCGATGAAAGCTTCGTTGGCTATCGCCTGCGGGTCGCATTCGCCAACGGACTGTCCAGCCCTAGTTGGCTGGACTGTGTGGCCCCCGATCTCCCTAAGTCTCACGGCATTGCCCGTTGGTGTCCTCGTTGCCTGGGCGAATCCGACTGTTACTGGCTCGAAAGCTGGCACTCGGGGCCTGCGGCGTGCTTTAAGCATCGCTGCTGGCTCACGTCATCATGCAATGGATGTAGCCGCATGCTGCGTTGGAAGCGTGTGCGCTTCGCAAACTGCACGTGTGGCGCACCATTGCGGGATGTACCCGTAAATACTTTTTCGGCCGAGCTTCAGCAGCTAATTGCTGATCGATCACGCTCAAATATGGCAAGGCTAGCTGTTGGAGAGCGCTGGAGCCTGGCCAGATTCCTGGGGGCGCTGTCGCAGTTTGGACTTCATGGAAAGCCGTTGAAGAAGGCCTCGCGTCAAACGGAAAACGTTGAACAGGTACTCGTGACTGCCGGCGCATCACTGATCGTTGATCAGTCGGCTTGTTTGGAATTGTTTGATCGCCTTCGCGTTCCCCAGTCCAGTGTGAATAGCGTCCCCCTGCTGTCGGAGATTCTTCCGCATTTGCTTACCATGCTGCGCAAGCAGTTGAACGAGGCTGCGCGTCGTTGGATGCTCGACGTGTTGGAAGCGTACGTTGCGCATTCATTGCGCCATGGATCTGCAGTGCTTTGGGAACGGAAAGGTGTTGCCGGGCGGGCGGACAAGGAGCTAATTTCCCGGCAGAAGGCAAGAAAACCTGCCATTGCCACTATGCTTGCGCAGACGGGCGTCACGGTCCCCGTGAGACGAACCCGGGCAGGACGGCAGAAGTTCGTGATAAGTCAGGCGGACCTGCAATGCTTCCGGAAAACCCAAAGTTCGCTGGTCGCGTTGAAAACAGCTGCCCGATACGCCGGGATGTCGACCAGACGTATCCAGGCACTGGCGAAGGCAGCGCTGATTGCTTCAACCGAGGTCCGGATCGATACGAGGTCCATCGATCGTCTGCTCGACAGCATCGTGGCAGCCTGTGTCCGGGACGTACCGACGTTTGAGGATCCGGTCAGCGTAGCAGACGCCCTGCGTCTGTACGTTCCTGTTGAAGCGTCAGCGGTATTCTTCAACCGGCTCATGAACGGTGCCGTACGCCTTGTCTTCGAGTCGGACAAGGTACCAGCATTGCGGGATATTTTCGCCGAGCGTGGCGAGGTGATCTCCGCCGCACAGGCGCTGGCCGAATCGGGCTCCCAGATGTCTATTGTGGAAGCTGCCCGTCGGCTTGGCGTCAAACAGGAAGTGATGTACCACCTGATCAACATGGGCCTGGTCAGGACTCGAACGGGCAAACTGCGGCGCCGGGCAGCGCGAGTCGTCGATGTTGATGACCTCCAAAAATTCACCGAGCAATTTCTGCCGCTGTTCACGGTGGCGAAGGCAATGGGAATCTCCGCTCGCGAAGCGCCTGGCTGGGCCAGGCAGCATGGCATTGATATCGTCACAGGACCATCAGTCGACGGCGGACGGCAGTACTGGATCCGCAGGAAGGCGTGGAAATTCACTGCAGCGTAGGACGTGAAGCATGAAAGGTTGGTCTTCGTGAATCGTGTGAGCCCTATCCTGCTGCCAGGAGCGTATATGGAAATCAGGAAATCTCCGCCTGTTGAGTTGCAACCCATCATCTTTCTGTCCTGCTGGCAAGTCATGGAGACGGACGAGGGCTCCCGCTATTTCATCGGGCACAACGTGGAAACCATGAGCGGGCGGGCAAGCATACGTATCGTGAAATTTGACCCGGAGACACGCCGGGGGGGGGCCGGGTCTGGGAGAATCTACGAACTGGTCGGGGAAAGCGGCGTCGACACGGAAGCCAACCATCTGTGGGCTGTCACCTGTGCTCAGGCTGGTACGACTTCGACGGATGTCTCGTCCGAGTACGAACAACCGGAAATCGCTTCCCAGCGACCTGTCGCGCCTTTCATTGCCTATCTGTTTTACGACGGCGGGCGGGGGCGCCTGAGTGCCAAAGTTCCGGCAACTGGTCATTCCGTCGAGGCGCAGGATCCGGAGGACATGGCGGAATTGCTGTTTGCCAGGGGCGTGCGACAGGGTTACTTGCGCCTCCCGGACTTCGACAGGATCGAGAATCGGTCCGAGTTCGTCGATCTTGTGTGCGCAGTAGAGCATCGGCTCAATCAACTTGAGCGGGGCTTGCCTCGTGACGCCGACGGAGCACGCAGCGCAGAATGGTAATGATGCCGCAGTGACCTGACGCTATCGAACGCCCTGACTTGCCGCCGGCCAGTCAGGTAAGCAACCATACCTTTGATTGTGAAGCCATGAAGCTGCTTGTCCTGTCCGATCTGCACAACGAATTCGAGCCAACCGTAGCTGATGCGGAGGCCGTCGCTCGCGCCGATGTCGTCGTGCTAGCTGGTGACATCCACACGAAGGGTCGAAGCGTTGAGTGGGCTCAGGCATTCGTGAACGATCCAGCAAAGCCAGTCATCCTGGTGGCAGGGAATCACGAATTCTACCGGGGGCACTTTGACTTCACTCTGGACAAGCTTCGCGAACGTGCGCACGGCACCAACATTCATGTTCTGGAAAACGACGTCCTGGTGCTGGGCGACGTTCGTTTTCTTGGATGCACGCTCTGGACGGACTTCAAACTATACGACACTGATATCACCGCTGTGATGTGCATGCGAGATGCGCAAAGCGTCATGAACGACTTCCGGCTGATTCGCGCGACGCCATCGTATCGAAAACTGTACCCGTCAGATACGGTCCGCCGACATGAGTTGTCGCGCGCGTGGCTAGCCAATACATTGAGTGAGCCATTTGATGGCAAGACCGTGGTTGTCACGCATCACGCGCCATCTCCGGGCTCGGTCGAGGCGGAGTATGAGGGAGATTCTTTGACGCCAGCTTACGCGTCGGATCTTGAAAATCTTATGGGATCCGCAGTTTCATTGTGGATTCACGGTCACATGCATACGAGCTTCGACTACATCGTTCCGGCCAATGGCGATTCCAATGAGCGTGGTACACGTGTGGTCTGCAACCCGCGCGGGTATTCGCCCCGGCATCTGAACGCGGGCTTCAATCCTCGCCTGCTGATCGAGGTATGAGCCGCTGTCCATCACTGGACACTAACACCACTACGATGCGAATTTTTTTTCGATACCGAATTCACCGATTGCACAGACCGCGACCTACTCAGTATTGCTTTGGTAGCCGACGATGGTCGCGCATTCTATGCAGAGCGGGCCGACTTTGATCGCCACACGTGCAGCGCATTAGTTCGCGAGGCGGTGCTTCCACAGCTCGGCCAATATCCGGATCGGTTGTTTTCGCGCTGGCGCCTCCACTGGGCACTTCATGACTGGCTCGGGCAATTTGGGGGCGGCACCCATATTCGCAGGATTCTCGTAGACCGGGTGCCGCGGCTCGTCGACTGTGAGGAGTCCGATGAGATCGCACCTCAGACAGTTTCAGCGCTTACGGCCTTGGATAGTGACATTGAGCACCTCGCGATAATGCCGGAAGAGATAACGCTCCGAGTCGACCGAAGGGTACAACGGATCGTTGCATACATAGGACGATTGGTAAGCGGTAGGGCAGACGATGCTAAGCGGTCAATTTACCGCGCGGGACCGATCGTCGTTCGCGATTAGGGGCGAGCATGCTCGCACGGCAGCGATCATGGGCGATCGGCAGCGTCCGTAGACGTGCGTGCAGCGCTGCGTGCCGGCGCCGCAGCGGCGCGCGGTCGTGGCATCAGGTGGCGTTCGCCTGGGCTTGCCGCTCCGCGAAGTTGAATGGCATCAGGTTGCTGATCTCAGCGTCGGGCGCGTGCTGCCGCCACTCGGTGACCACGCAGAGCGGATAAGCATACGGCTCGACCTTACAGGCGCCGCACGTGAGCATAAGGCGCTCGCCTTGTCGCTAGCGACGGTGTCTACAAAGAGCCATGCCTCCCTGTGCAGAATAGCCGGATGTCGCGCTCGACCGGCGCCCGTACATCAGTGACGTATCGGCTCAGATCTTCCCACTGGTTGCGCGCGTAGACGGTGGCCTTGCCAAGCTGGCTTTCCGGCAATACCTGCGGCGTTTGCTGGTCCAGCCATGCTCTGAAGGACTTCGGCAGCGGCGCGCTGTGCTGTTGACGCAGCCGGTACGTGGAGGTGACGCGCGTGTCGCCTTCTGGCAGTTCTCCCCGGGCAAGGGTTCCCGCCATTACGCAGTCATTCTGCCGCAGGCTGATCGAGCCCGGTCGGGCCCGGGCGGGCAAACCAACGATCACTGACCCAGTCCTTCCAATCCCACGCGTAAGCAAGATGCCCTTCACCCTCGAAAGCAGGTGCCGCGGAGCCAGCGAGAGCGTTCCGGAACTGAGTCCGCCACGGTTCGGGCACTTCAGAAAGCCTGACGAAAAATGGGCGTCCCTTGTAGTCGTGTATTGGCACCACGGCAATTAATTCAGCACGAGTCATCGTCAACCTCCTTCTTCCATCCAAATCTACACTGTATGCTGTCCGCAACGCGACGGACGGAGCCTGATCGGAAGTCTGCGTTGCTCAGTATCTCGGCAAGCGTGAATGCACCGCGAGGCCAAGCCTGGACGTCAAATTCTTCTCGTTGGATGCGTGCGTTCGCAGCACGCTTACAATTCTGGAACGGCGGCGCTCACGACCATCCCTACAGCCGAGATTCAGGTGAGCAGCCATTCGAGGTAGGCAGCGGCAACGGCTGTGCCCGACCCCATTGTAGTTGCCCGGATAGCAGGTCATCGATGACGGCTTTCGGTTCGAACTCAGCTGGTGCTGACGGTGGTGCGCGCCCTTACCTACCGCGACAGTGGGCGAAGGTTAGGAGGGTATCCATTGGACGGTGATACGCATCTAGCCTGTCCGGTGAAGCCAGCGGATGACAAATTCGATATGGAAGCTGGTTGCGGCCTATACGTAATTTTATATGGACGCAACCCCACCTTCTAGTGGATAGTCGCGAATCGGTAATTTGAATTTGGTAATCAATTTCCTGATATTCTGGAAAAGGAAGAATTCAATATCCAGCCTTAACGCTAGGACATAACCTCACTCCGTCTCCGGACGGAGCAGGGCCGTGCTCTGGCGAAGCGACCCGAGCGCCCGGCCGATGCGAAGGTAGCGCTCCCGGAAGCGAACAACAAGGCGAAGCCACTGGCACGCGTTGCCAGCGCGCATGCCGCTGATCTGCACTGTATAGAACTTGCCAAACGCAAAGAGAGATCATATGGGAAGCTCAGGTTCCGGTAATTTTTCCGACTATTCCGGCGCAACCGCGACGAAGGATAAGGCAGGCCAGGGTGCGGGGGGTGGCGGTACGAGCGGCGTCGACAGATGTCAGCAGGCGTTTTCCACGTTGCTGGAAGAAGTGGCGCAATGCGATTGCTTCACGCAATCTCGGGCCGTCCCGGCCGCCGGTGAACCGTTGAGCATCGTATTTGACAGGCGGATCTTCGCCGTCAATGCCCGTGGCATCAAGGTCGGTGCACTGCCGACTTCGTTCAATTACCTCGCCGGATGCTTGCAAAGTGGCGTCACGTACGCCGGCGTAGTCAAGTCGTCGGCGCTCGCGCCGGTGCCGACCGTAGAAGCTGACTTCATTCCTCAATAATCGTGGCCGACGCAGACGCAGTCCTGATTGTTGGGGAGATCGTCGTCGATTACACACTTCCTCAACATGGTGCGGAGTGCAAGCTCCGGTTGGGCGGCATTGTCCATGCCGCAAGAGGCCTCTGGGCCGCAGGCGTGGAATACGCGGTGGCGGCCTTCTGTCCCCAGTATCTGGCAGACGAAGCCCGTCGCTACCTCGCTGCGCACGGCTGCAAGGAGTTTATCTGGGTGGGGGATGTGGTCGGGGCGCCGAATGTCATTGTGATCGGTGACCCGACCGAGGTTTCTCATCAAGGCTATGAAGACTTGCTGCGCGACTGCAAGCATGTCAGACTTCGCGAACCCGCCCCCGATCTGCAAGGCTACCGGAAGGTGGCCGTCTTCCCAGGGAAGTTTGACGTCAGCGCGCTGCTGAACAGGTTCTCGCCCGACGCGAAGTTTACGTTCGACGTGGCTTATGACGTCGACGGCCTGGCGTCCCTGCGGTCTTTCCGGGCGCGCACGCAAGCCATCATCCTCTCGACGTCGTCTCCGCTCTTTGCAGAGCTAGGGCAGGACAAGGTTGACGATCTCATTGCCGAGGTGAAAACACTGTTACCCGAGGTCTTTCTGTTGAAGGAGAACCGCGGAGGAAGCCGCCTCTTCAACCTGCTGGACGGCAGCGTCCAAGAAATTCCGGCATCACTGGGAAAGACGATCAACTCGGTCGGCGTGGGCGACGTCTATTCCGCTGTCATGCTCGCCTTCTCGGGCAAGGGCTGGGTCGAAGCGGCGTGGCGCGGGTGCCAGGCCGCCACGGCCTATGCGCAGACCACGTACCCGGACGATCTCTGGCGCGATGTGCAGCGCAGCTTCACGCTGTCGGTGGAGGCACTGCGCGAATTGGGTGGCACGATCCTCCCATGGCACGATCGCCAGCGATTCTCCATCTATCTGGCGGGACCCGACTTTTCGTATGTCAGGAAGCCGGAACTGGACCGGGCGGTGGAGAGCCTCAAGTATCACAATTTCAGGGTGCGGCGCCCTATCCAGGAAAACGGCGAGCTGGCGCGGCCTGCGAGCCAGGCCGATCTGGTTCGGACGTATCACATGGACTACCAGTTACTGAAGGAATGCGATGCGGTCTTCGCGATTCCGTTGGAGCGCGATCCGGGGACACTGGTCGAAATCGGTATGGCCATCGCGCTGGGCAAGCCCGTCATCACATTTGACCCGCGCAAAGAAAACAATAATACGATGGTGGTGGTCGGAAGTTCTGTATACTCTGCGGACCTTGATGCGTGCCTGAACGGCACTTTCGACGCGCTGGCCAAACTGAGGGCGCAATCGGCATGAAGAAGGCGCTTCTCCTGGCTTCGGGCGGACTGGACTCCACCACTGTTGGCTACCAGCTCCTGTCAGCGGGCGTCGACGTCGTCCCGGTATTTTTCGACTACGGTCAGCATTGCGTTGAAATCGAGTGGAGCCGCGTGAACGAAGTGCTGCCTGCGGAGATGCGCCGACCGGAACGGTTCGACATCTCCGACATCTTCAGGGGCTCGCCATCGCGATTGATCCGCGAAGCGGACCTCTGGAAGGAAGAGGTCAAGGATGATGAGCTGTACATCCCGTACCGGACGATGCTGTTCTTTGCGGCCGCTGCTGCCAGGGCACAGACCGTCGGGATCCTTGATGTGTACACCGGGTTCATCAATAGCAACCATGCCAAAGAAATTGACTGCACCGCTGCGTTTATGAACAGCCTCGACGCACTGACCTCCACCATTGGTCCCGTTCACTTCCATTCGCCGTTCCGCTACGCGTCCAAGGCCGATGTGGCGCGCGCGGCTGTCGAACTCGGCGTGCCGATCGGACGGACCTACTCATGTCAGGCTTCGGCAACGTTCCCGTGTGGGGCATGTCCCAACTGCGTGGAGCGACTGAACGCCTTGAAAGTGGCGGGGCTGATATGAGTGGCGTGGGGGCGCAGAATTCTGCCATGGCGATTCTTCAGGCAGCGCGCCGCATTGCGGATCACGCTAGGGACGAGGGCGCGCTCGCCGAGCAGAATATTCCGCGCGCCACCTGCACACACTTGGGCGCGGTGCTTGCGGATTCTGTCTTGCAGGCGGGCCTCAATTACGCCACGGTTGTCCGCCCGCGGGTGCTCGCTATTCTGCGCGCGCATCCCGATCTCGGCACGGTATCGGCCTTGCTGGGGCTGATCGAAGAACGCAGGACCGGCGTGTTCCTGAACTGGCGTCATCACGAGAAGGTGGCGCGCTTCGAGGCATTGGTTGCCTTCCTGAAGGCATGGGGCATCGAGGACGTTCACGATCTGCGGTCAAAACTGACAGTCGAAGACTTTCGTGATGCCATGCAGACCATCAACGGCATCGGCCCGAAGACCGTCGACTATATGGCTTGCCTGGTTGGCATTGAGTCGATAGCGATCGATCGGCACGTGCGCACATTCGCCAGGAAAGTCGGTGTCGAGAACGACGACTACCACTTCTTGCGAAAGTCGTTCTGTTGTGCAGCGGACCTGCTTGCGCTCCCGAGGCGGGAATTTGACGCCTGGCTCTGGAGAAGGGCGGCATCGTCTGCACAGACGCAGCTCGGCTTGGTCTTCTGACGCTAGGCCGTGTGAATGGTACCCTGCGCACCTGGGCGTCTAACTTGGCAGAAGCTTGTCAGTCCCGCTCGTGCTCGGACACAAGTTCTGCGGACGCTATCATCGATAGGCTACGAGCCTGAATGAAGCCCAATGTTCCACGCGCAATCTGCGCGGGCGACTGGCTTATCAGATGTGTCTGCTTCAGCCGCCCCCCTCGAATCGGGGGCGTTCAGCTCATCCTATTCCGCCCAGGCTTTCAGGATGGTCAAGGGCTGTGCAGACGGCGTCGGCCAAAGCACTAGGTGGTATGCGTCACCACCTTCAAAGCGGTTCTCGTCGATAGTGCCCAAGCCGAAATAGAGGGAAAGTACGGCGTAGGTTGCTTTGCTTCATGTTCTTCTTCCAGATAGGTTAAAGGGGCCTTGACGGTATGCGCGCCCGCAACGATAAACGGACGAATACCGGTGAAAATAAACCCCACCTTAGGAGGGGTCGCTGCTTTTCTGTCATGCGGCAAGCGCAAATGGCAGTAATCGGCTGCGGATTCAACCGGCCGTTGCTTGGCCTGAACGAGCCGTTAGCTTGCTCATCTGCTAGAAGCGGGAGAAAAAACCACGTCATTAAGGACGTGGCGTAGCGTTCTAGGCTTGGCGGTATCCAGGGCGAATACGTCGCAGCGGCCGTGCGGCACCTGCCGCCCACGGCCACCTCGACCGCGGAGCATCTGGAAATCGACCTGGATGCCGGTGCCGCCGGACGCGGCCGCTTCTTTACAGAGCGGGAAACGGCCAAGTACCACCGCCATTCGAACTTTTTCTGGTCAATCTACCGGGCCGAACCGCTTAGCAGCAACGATCGCCTCTGAGTGGAAAGCACCGTCAGATCTCAAGCGCGACCGCCATCATCCATGCGACACGACCCGCGTCGTCGCAACGACTATGACCCCCAAGCGGGGGGTTGGCACCGTGCAGCCAATCGGGATAATGCTGCACTGGTAAACTGCGCCCCAGACCACACATGACAGTCACGCGGGGTGACGGTCCTGCTTGTTGTCAGCGAGTGCTCATCCCTATGGCTATCCCTGCCCCTCCTTTCGACGACTGGATCGCGACGGCCCAGCATCCCGAGTTTCAAAAGCTCTTTTTTCTTGGCACGGCCGATCAGCGCATCACACTGTATTCGCAGCAGGTGCGCGCGCTGCATCTGATTCATGCCCTAAGCGAACGGGAACGACTGCAGAACAAGCCGCTAGTTGCGGTGGTCGGCGCTGGCGCCGCTGGCGTCACGGCCGCCCTGGCACTGGCGACGCTGGACATCGAAGTCGACCTGATCGAACGGTCCGAGGACGTGCTGCACTTGCAGAGCGCTTCCACCAGACTGTTGCATCCCCATATTTACGACTGGCCGCGATGCGGCTCGCTGCGAAGCGATGCAGTGCTTCCCTTTTTGGATTGGAAGTACCAGTCGGGCGGGGACGTCTGCAGTGACATGCGCGTGGCCTTTGCGGCCGCGCTACAGCGGTACCCGCACCTGCGTTTCCAGGGTGGACGGACCTTGCAGGATCTGAAACTGGGCGCCAGTGGCTGGACGGTCGCCGTCGAGACAGCAGGCAAGACCGTCGAGCAGGAATACGACATCGTGATTCTCGCGCTGGGCTTTGGCGACGAGGAGGGCCTGGGTGATGCGCCCGCCCACGACTACTGGAAACATCCCGCCATCAGCATGGCGACCGAGGCAGTTAAAACATCCCACCTACTTAGCGGCAACGGGGATGGCGGCCTGGCCGACGCGATGGCCTTGCTGATCAGAGAGTTCGATCATGTCGGATTCACGCAGCAATTCCTAGAGCGCGTCAAGAATCCCGACTTCGCCCGCAAGGCGGCCGATATTGTCGACCGGCACACTTTGGACGACGATCTTGCGCCCGCATTCGAACGCGACCTGGCCCCCTTGCTCGAGCGGCGCGGTGTCGCAGCGCGCCTCGCTCTGGACATCCGGAAGGATCGCACCCTAACGCTGAATTGCTCCGGTGCCCTCTTCGCCAACGGAAGGGCCGCACCGCTGAATCAGGTCATGACCTTTGCCGTCCTGAAGGCAGCCAGCGAAGCAGGAAATCCGGTGGCGTTCACACAGGGCCACATTTCAACGGTCACGAAACGGGGTCAAGGCTATATCGTCACCGGCCCCACGTCGGACGGCGCCCCATGCCAGACGGCGTTTGATAGAGTCATCCTCCGGCACGGGCCAGCCAGACAGAAGCGGTATGCGGCGTGCGCCGCGTTTTATGACTCGTATCGCCGCCATATTGAGGACCTTCGCAAGACGCAGGGGCATATGTTTGTGCCGCCGGTGCTCGCTGCCGAAACGTTTGCATTCTTCGAGCCACGCCACTCCAAACTCCTTGAGCATCACGTCCAGGACAGCATCGAGGGCTTGCGCGCCCGCCGGCAACAGACCGTGCAGATCAACTGGGATCAAGCAACCCACCAGCCGATCCAGCAGGGCCGCTTCGAGCTACTGGAGATTGCGGCGCAATGCGAGCAGCTACTCGCCCCGTGTGTCATCCAACTGGATCTGCGTCCTGTACAGATTGAGGGATACGCTACAGTACTTCGCCAGCTCGCCCGGCTCAGCAACGGTCAGCTTGTGCTGCAAGCGTCCAGTGACGTTGCTAAGGACTGGGAGGGAATGGCCAGCATGGGCCCCTTCTTCAGCCCATTCCCGATTCAAGCGCTCCCTGCGCTCGACGCCCTTCGCGCAGCGTGCGACCGCAGTCTGATGCGTCAACTCGGCGCGCGACTCCGTGCCACGTGCGCGGCCGGCACCTGCCCAAAACTGGGGGCGATTCACGTGAGCATCGCAAGCCAGCTCGGTGCATTGTGGACGGGCTGGGACAACACACTCCAGTCTGACCCAGCCGCCATGCGGCATTTCCTGTCTCATCTGGAACATGCAACGGCCGCAGTAGCGTTCGCGAGCGCGGAGAAGATCGAGGCGCTTTCGGCCGCGCTGGTATTGATGCTCGCCACGGAGCTCCAACAACCCCTTCGACCAGCGCAGTCCGATTCCGGCAATTTTCATTTTGGCGCCAACAACGCTGTCGGCCTTGCCTCCGGAGCCGAGTCTCTTCAAAACAAACCAATCGTAGACTATTGCGCGCCCAGCGACTGGGGCGCCGACGCACTGATTCTGTCCGGCGCTCAAGAGGCCATGGACTTCGAGGATGATTCCCTCAGCGATGCCGGCAGCGCGCCAACGTCCGTGGATCGAGCGGAGCGTGTCAGGCCTGCCGTCATCCAAGCGTCGCGGCGATGGCGATCGAGGTTGACCGCCGGATTGCCGGCATGGCGGGACTGCGTCGAGTTGGAATTTGCCGCATGGCGAGCGCGCCAGGATAAGCAGTTCACGGAGAAAGAAGAATGATGCTCGATGACTTCTGCGAAAGACTGACCACGGCAGCGGAACATCTTGACTGGAAGGCCGGCGAGGTGGCCGATTTCGCGCAGAAGCGGTTCCGCGGCCGCGAAGACGATACGGAGGCGGCATTGCCAGAATCCGTGCGAGGACTGCGCCTTGGATCCTATCCAGTGCTCGTCATCGGTCTGGATCTGACGTCACCGGTGAGCGTGCAAATCCGAGCGCTTCACAACCAGATGCTCCTTGCCCGCTCCTACATGAACAAGTCGGAAGTCATCAATGCGCACGTCTTCCTTGTCTGCGAGGCAGATATCGATGATGAGGCCTTGGCCTTGATCGACACGATCGAGCGCGACGAACAGGTCTGCCGCAAGCTCGTTTGGAGCCCGGGCGCGCAGCCTGCGACCTCCTTCGAGGACTTCGCGGAACGCACGTTCCTGGCGCAACCGTGGCGGCTTGCTACAACCGTGGATGACGCACCGCTGGATCAGAATGCCAATCTTGTCAGCCAGGTGCTACAGGACCAAGGCCTCAGCGCAGCGGCCGCGCAACGATGGATTGAATTGGCGGAATCTGACGTTCAGGATCCGCAGGAATTGATCGACCTGCTGGTCGAAGCGATGGATCACTAAGATGACGCAGATCTATCTCAACTCGCTCGATGTCACGGAGTTTCGCAACTTTGCGAGTCTGACAGTCAAGCTTCCATCCAAGCCCGGCGTCATGCTCGTGCACGGCACGAACGGTCTCGGAAAATCCTCCCTGTTCGATGGCATCGAGTGGGCGCTGACGGGAAAGATCGAACACTTCGCGCAGTCCGCTCGCGGCGCAAAGGAGACGCATTATTTGCGACGCTGGCACGCGCGCGACGATCGGCCGACGGCCATCACCCTCGCGTTTTCAGACGACAGATTTATCCGACGCACCCTCGGTCGCGATGAGGCAGACGGGGAGTCCGACGTCGCGACCTACCTGAGGTCCGCAGATTGGCAGCAAAGTATCAGCAATCTCCAGCGATACCTGCTACTCACGCACTTCCTTGGCCAGTCGACGATGTCGCGGATGACCCATCGCAAGCCGGAAGACCGCTGGGAGTTCCTGCAGGAGCCGGCGCAAAGCGATTGGGCCACCAAGATCGCCCAGGCCTTGCACGGACATGGCTCCTCAACGGCTGCAAAAGCCTACGACAGGCGGCAAGCCGTCTACGTCGAAGAGGCCGCCGTCCTGGAACAGTTGCTGTTACAAGAGGCCCTCGCCTTTGGTGAATCCCGCATTTCGGGCGCGATCGACGACAACGCCGCCAGGGAAGCCAGCCTTGCCCTCCTGCATGACCTCGAGCCCAGCCTCGCGTGGCTGGGGATCTCGGCCACTCAAGCGATCGATCTCTCCGTTGAACAGGCCCAGGACACCCTCCAAAGGCTGACCCATTCCGTGCCAAGCGCAATCTTGGCGCGTCGCGCTGTCCTCGAGCAAGCCGGGAAGGTCACGCAGAAGCTGGCACCGTTGCACCGGGAACAAGCGTCCGCGGCAGCGGCATTGGCGGCCGCTCGGGACGAACTGTCCACGAGCCAATCCACGCTCGGCAACCTCAAGGAGCAGGCGGATACGGCCGACGTCGCCGCCAGTGCGGCCCGAGCCGCGGAACAGGCCTGCGCCGACCGCGTAGCACGTCTAAACAACCTGCTCGAGCGCCATGAACAGACGCTGCGCATGCACGAGGAAATCGACCTGCTCGACACGCGGCTCGGCAATGCCGAAGCCGAACTCGACGCAGCCGCTCGCGCCGTGGCAAAAGAAGAGCACCGGAAAGATATCGCGTTGCGTCTCGACCGAGAACTTGTCGAGATTGCTCGTGACGTCGGCCATACCTCCGAGACGATCGACGCCCTTCAGGAAGCGATCCGGCTGACCCAGGAATTTCAGCAACGCCACGGGGAGATCGCACAGATCGATGAAGTGCACTCCGAAGTTGCCCGCCTGATCGAAGGCAACCGTCGCGAAATTCACCAGGCAAAATCCGACATCAACAACTGCACCAATGAGCTCACATCGGCCCGCCAAAGTGTCGACGACCTTTCCGCCGCCGTGGCACAGGTGGCGGCGTTGTTGTCGCCAGAGACCTGCGTATGCCCGGTGTGTGACACGCACATCAAGAAGGCCGGCGAGTTGCAGTCAAAAGCGTTGGCGGCAGCTTCCCGTCTTGCCCCATCACTCTCCGTGTACGAGCAAGCCCTGCAGAGTGCGAAGGAGTCCGAGCGGACATTGATCGCGGACGGCGAGAATCTGCGCCTCAGGCAGCAGATCAACAATGAGGCGCGCGAAACGATCGCACAACTCCGGGGCGCATTGCGCCAAGCACTGACACGCGGCCTTGGGCACGAGACGGAAAATGCCGAAGAGAACGAACTGATTACCCATCGCGTGGCCATGGAAAGTTGGCGCACAGCTACCCTGCAGCGTCAGGCACGGAAGCGGCGTTGGCGTCAGCATGCCATCCTTGCCGCAGCAGACGGCCAGGCGTGGGGTCAGTCACTCAACCATCGCAACACACTGGAACTGGATCAGCGCGAGGCCATGCGTCGTCGAGATCAATTGCGCAGCGATGCGGCCAGTGTCACGGCGGCGATTCGCCTCGAGATGACGAGTCTCTTGAATACACCCTTGCCCGACCCCGCGACGCTGCGCGAGGCCATCAAGGAAGAGGACCTGCGCCTCGGGCAGGCAAGGACCATCCGGCAGGCCGCACAAGAAGCGCGCCAACACGCGGCCGACACCGTCTCCAGAGCTGGCGTCCTGTTAGCGGAACAGTCGGCGCGTACGATGGAGCGGCAACGACATCACGACGACCTCGTACAGACCGAGGCGAGCCACGTCGAAGCCTGGGAACGACTGGCCCTCCCAGGCGTAGCGGTCGGCGACGGCGACGCGGTGCGAAGAATGGAGGAGGAGTTAGCTGCCTTGGACGCCCACTACGACCAGATCCGCCTGCGCATCGACCAGTTGCGGGAGGGCCGTATCGCCTGGGCACGCAACCAGAGTCACCGGGCTGCGCTCGCCCAGTTGCGGCAGCGGGCCAAGCAACCGACCGGAACACGCGACGACGTCAGGGCGGCGGCACTTCGCCTTCAATCTGAGCTGACCAGGAAGGCCGAAGCCGTGCTGCGCGCCAAGACCATCGCCCGTGCGTCGTTCGCGAGGGTTTCCAGCCAGGTCCAGGAATTCAATGAAGAGTACCTTCGCCCCCTGAGCCAGGTCATGGGTAAGTTCAACAAGGCCATTCTGAGTGACCAGAGCATCGGTTTCGACCTGAAAGTGGCGAAAAACAAGGTCAACCAGATCTCGCGGCGAGCCGCCACGAGCAACGGACTGAAGGAAGTCGCACTGGATCCGCACCTCGTACATAGTGAGGGCCAGATGGCGGCCCTGGCGGTCAGCATGCTCTGCGCGGCAAGCCTCACCTTCCCGTGGTCCCGGTGGCGGGGACTCGTGCTAGACGATCCGCTGCAGCATAACGACGTGATTCGGTCGGCCGCATTCGCGGACACGGTGTGCAACCTCGTCAGATCCCAGCAGTACCAAATCCTGCTGTCGACACACGACCTGGCCCAAGCCCAGTTTCTGCGACGAAAATTTGACGCGCAAGGCATCCCGATGACGATGGTCCATCTTCGCGGAAAGGACGTGTCAGACAACGGCACCCAAGTGGATATCTCCTACTACAACATGGAGGCTGGCGACTCCGGCCCGGTAGCAGCCACCGCATGAGTCGGCCGACCGCCCCACCCGTCGGTGCCAGGCGCCGGAATCGTCCCGCGCCTGGCATCGGCAATGCGTTGACACCGCATTGCCATTGATTTCCGTACCGTCACAGGCGACTCGAGGAGGGCACGTCATCGAGTCCCCAAGACGAACATCGATGCATCTCCTTAGCCAACGTCGCCGAAGCGAGCTTCGCTATTTTTTCATTTCGCCCGTTTTCCCGCATTCTGGTGATACGGCAAGGTCTGAACTCCCTGAGATTCCGGGTTGCGGTACGCAGCTATCGGGGGAAGCGGCTGCTTGCGACGCAATTTGATGACGCAGCGCTCGCTGCTGAGTATCGGCGCAACGACGCTGTACGACGCGCCGGCGGCTCTCCTCGCGGCCAGTGCGTTACAACTGATTGACCCCTACACGAGGTCATGGTTCGAACGATGGGTCACTGTACCGGTTGAATCCGCACCGACTATGTGACGTTCCTTGCGGCAGTCAGCAGCATCGGCGGCGGTTTCATCGGTTTGTAGCAACTAGCGCTGCGTGTGACCCGGAGGTCGCTCCAACTACGCCTTGGTGGTGTCGATACAAGGATGAGAGAGAATGCGCTTGCCCTTCTGTGTTCCTTACCATAAAGTAAGGAATGCAAATAAAGGGAGGTGCTGTGGCTTCTGCAACCATGACATCAAAAGGGCAGGTCACGATTCCTGTGGATGTGCGGACCCATCTGGGCCTGTCCACCGGGGACCGGATCGAATTCGTGCTCAATGAACAAACGGGACGCTATGAAGTGGTCCCTGCCACCCGCTCGGTAACCGCTCTCAAGGGCATTATTCGCAAGCCCGCGAAGCCGGTCTCGATCGACGACATGAACGCAGCGATAGCGGAACAGGGGGCCTCCGCCCGATGATTGGTCTCGACACGAATGTGCTCGTCCGGTACTTCGCGCAAGATGATCCTGTGCAGGCTAAGCAGGCAACCGAACTGATCGAGGCGCTGACTGCTGACTCCCCGGGTTATGTCACCCAAGTAGCCCTTGTCGAAGTCGTGTGGGTATTGGGACGGGCCTATGGTGCGGACCGCGATGAAATCACGCAGGTGGTCGAGACGCTGCTACGGACGAAAGAATTGGTAGTCGAATCCGCGGAAACAGTCTGGAAGGCATTGCGCCTTTACGGCGGATCATCGGCCGATTTCGCCGACTGCCTTATCGAACGGATGTGTCACGACGCGCAGTGTGAATACACGATGACGTTTGACACGAAAGCGGCCAATGGTGCCGGAATGCGGCCCATAAAATAAGGGAAAAGCATGGCACCTCCCAAGATCGCACTTCCCTAGGCAATCCTGAGAATCGGCGAGACGGTGTGTAGTGGTCCAGTTTGACTCCCAGACACGGCAAAGTGGAGCTACAAAAGAAAACGGTGAGAGGAAGCCTTGCCGTTCTGACCACAGCCACCAGGCGAGGTGTTTCCCGCAGTCGTCGATATCGTTACGTTACGACCTTGATGCACGACGTTCTACTTGCCACCAACGATGCCGTGGTACACCGCCTCGATGTTGATCGCTGCAATGTAGTAGGCCAGCAGTACAAGTTCATTGGCATGGATTTCATGCTTGTACTTGTGCGGCAGTTCTTCCGGTTTGATCAGCCCGCTTTGCAGTAGCCGCGTAACGAATGTGCCAGTCCCCACAAACGGGTCGATGATATGTACACCCTTACTACCAAGGGTCTGTCCGAATTCAGCTTGCGGGATATGATATTGCGGTGCCGTTGATTTCCGCGTTACTTGAAAAGAACCCCTGAAAAAGGTGCCGGGAATGACTGACGGCTTTGCCTCCGGATTGACATTCAGCTCGGCCCTCTCCGCAGCCGATGTGCACTAGGAAGAGCGGTGCCAGTTAGGGTGAACCCATGACGCAATGTCCGCATTGCAATTCTTTGCGCATGGTAAGTCGACCAATGACGCCCTCAACTACAGCGCTTTGCGTCCCGAACATCATGCCATGCGTGACGCTCGCATGCTCAAATGGGGCGTTTGACCGGTGTGGATGCAAGGAGAAGTCGAGAACCAGGCGCGCTTCCGTGATGCTACTGTTATGGCATTAGATGACTACTAATGATGAGCAATCAAGATGATTGATCCAAGCGATGCCTTGCGCGATGAGAATGACATAACGCATCCCGATCCTCGCAACGCCTTCTTCAGACTTGTCGATAGCGCTGGTCAGGTTAGGCCGCAGGAATTGAGTGATCATCTTGAGGCCATCCAACCGTACGTGCTGGAGAGTACCGTACCCGGATCAGTCAGGCTTCACTTTGAGACTGCCAAGAACCTCTACGCCTACGCGTGGTTCGTCTATCGTTTTCACGCGGTGGCCGAGCAACAGGCGTTGAGTTCCCTAGAATTTGCACTTCGGAGCCGCCTTGAATCAAAAAGTGACAGTCCAATAGCGCGAAGAAGTAAAAAATCTACAGGCCTGAGCGATCGGTTGAGAGAGGCCCAGAGGCTCGGTCTAATCGCCAACAGTAAGCTGCGAATCGGGGATCAGTTGGCCCGCGAACGGGCTCGAGCGCGTTTTGAGTTTGATCAAATACAAAAAATGTCCAAGCTCGGAATCACCACCATAACGATTGACCCCGCCACAGTACGGCCCACTGAGGAGGACATGAGGTATGACTGGATCAGTGCATTTATCGATAGCCTACCTAAGATTCGCAACGAGTATGCGCATGGTTCCACGATGCTACATCCAACGGTACTACGAACTTTCGACATCGTATGCGACCTTATCAATCAGCTTTTCTCGTCTTCCGATGCCGGCGTGCAATGATAGGTTATCTGTCGTGTGCAACCGCAAAATTCACGCAAATGAAGAACTCCTCGGAAGGGCACTCGAAACGCGCAAGAACCTCACATGGTAAGCTGCCATATTGACTACTGCTAGATTCCAATATAGCAATACCCTTTTTCCAGTCGAACGATAGTTTCCTAAGATAGGTTGTCCCCTCCTCAGTGAAAATTTCCTGAGATCCTTCAATATCAGCGGGCTGCCGATTTATCCACTTTTGAGTCGCAGCGATGAATAGACTGGTTACATCGACGAACGTTTCTGCGTCATTTAGCGTGGGCGTGGAGTACTCATGCTCCATCTGGTTTCGAATTTGATTCAAACGATTTAGAATCCGCGGAGCAGTTATCCCACATTTTGAGATGTAATCGACCATGGACGGGAAGCGCTTAATATTCCTCTGCGATTCCGAACCGAAGCCAACACAAATATCTTCCATCCTGATGTGCAGAGCCCTTTTGGCATTCGCGACAGCGTTTATTAGATGACGAACCGTAGCCCCCTCAGAGAGATCTTGTTCAGAAAAAGAGAGGTATTCCTCAGCCGACAAAGGCTCACAGCGCGTTCGCATGAAGATCCAACCATATGTGTCTAGGTGATCTGGGGAAAGCTTACGTGGATCAAATATCATAACTAAATCAGGGAGAACACTATCGAAAAATGGATATTTGTGCCCCGCACAATATGCATCGGTTCGCACTCGGGCGCATGTCCGATCTCAGACGAACTCGGATGTTATGCCATAAACGCGCCAACGCGACAATTCATGCTCCAACGGAAGTATGCGGCCACCGGCGTCCGCTTTCGGATGCGGCCTTGATTACTTCTTCCGGCCCACGGCGGCCAATCAGGGCGAGAACGACGGTGGCAGAGCCATAAGCAAGTGGAGCCCACGAGAGTGGTCGCTAGTTGGCGACTATCCGACTGATCCATTGAACTCGCTCGACATTCTGATCACTGTCCCCTTTGGGGAAACAGGGACGACGCTGCTTTGCGGCGGTGAAAAGGCGGGAGTACGAACGCGACACGCAGGCTCCCCTTGTTGATGCGTCACGTAGCATGAATGAGTTTCTCGGAATCTATGCGACGGTGGCTCTGCTTATCGCATCGATCCGGTCGGGACTGCAAAATCTGTTCAGGCAATCGCTCACATCAACGTCCCGGGCCATCCAGATGCCTCAGACCGTCCAGGCACACGTCCGCGCTGGCGTGCAGGTTGACGCCTACACGCGAGCCGTATCGAAGACCATCACCGAAACGGCAATCTCCACAACGGTTGGGACCGGCGGCGTCATGATCGGCGTTGGTGCGGAACTGGTGACGGGAAACAAGCCGTCTGAACATGGCGATCACGACGGCGCGAGGTAACACGGAAGGCCGCTGTACTCCCGGGCCGCGAGCCATCGCCGTGCGGCACTGGGCGCCTCAAGCATCGTTCGACGCTCGCTGCCGCTGGCTGGCCAACCCAGCCAGACGGCTCGAGATCGGGCGTTTGCAGCGTTGTCTGGTGTGGATGGCCTGCCCGCAGGATCTCGACAGCGAGGCGAAGGGCAGCGCCCTCCACACTCACGAGCAGGTCCAGCCGACCAAGGCGCCCATGGCGCCTGAAACGGTACTTCTGTACGCCGATGCCCAGAGCGCTGTTTTTCGGTGGCGCCTTCGAACGCTTCGACAAACCGCGCTGTCAACGACGCGGTGGAATCGGAATTCATGTGAATTTGCTGTGCAGCTAAATGGTGGAGCTCGTACTTGATTTAGCTATTTTTTATTGTTTTGCTGTACAGCTAACCATGAAAAAGCGCCAAATATGTCGAATACAGCACTTAAAGTGTAATTGCCCCTCAGCCCGATAGCGGCACTCAGGGCGCCTGGTGCTTTACGACAGACATGCTCACAGGCATTCGTTTTCCCATCGAACTCCCGGCGTTTCGGCATTTTTCGGCATGGATAGCCGGCCGCCGGCACGCGTGCGCGCAGTAGGCCAGCCTTGCCAGGCTCGGCGACCAGGCGGCGCCAGCTTGCGTCGAGCTGGTGGTGATCGACATTGTCGAGGGCGCCGCTGGAGATCCAGGTTTTCTCGCCCGTGACCACATGGCACGCGCCGTCGCAACGTGCGCTGTAAAGCCAGGTCCTGCCTGGCGGAATCGAATAGCCCAGCCTTGCATGGGGCTTGAGCGTAGAAAGCGACGCCGAAGGTTCGGCGCCACACAGATCGCCTCCCCCACAAGTGAATAATGTTCACAAGCGCCGAGCCAGCGTGGCAGACCCAGACCACCTCAACAGAAGAGGGGGCAAAACAATATGCATCACCAAGCTGTACGAGCCGCAATGATGGCGGCCGTTGCCCTGTTTGCCGCTGCCGCTGCCGCTGCCGCTGCCGCTGCCTATGGGCAAACGCCAGCGAGGCAAGGCGACGTCAGCAAGGCGCAAAGGATGTCGGTCTGCCAGTGCGTAGCCGACCTCCTTTTCATGGCCGCTCAACAACGCGATACGGGGGTGCGCAGGCAAGATGTACTGAAACAACTGAGCCAGGTTGGCGGGGGCGACCCGATCTTTCTCTCCACGGCCACCGAGGCGACCAACATTGCATACGACATGCCGCAGATATCGCCAGCGAAACTGAGGCAGGTTCACATCGACAGGTGCGGGAAAAAAGGCAGATGAAGAACATGGGCGCCAGACCTTAGGCAGCCACGCCATCAGCATTCTCGATGCACTGCGGGTTCTTTGCCGCAGCCTGCCGTTTGACAACAGGCTGCCGGACAGAGAGACGTCATCCAGCGCACGCCTAGCGAATTTGCGAGGTCGGTTCCGGACCTGGGCAGCAAGGGTGCGGACACCCCGGCATGAAATTGATATGCGCAAAGTTCGGCGGTTCCGCCGACTTGCCAGGTTTGTAGCGGGGGATCCCCATGGAAATCATGCTCACCGGCACACCAAAAGTCGTCAGCCAATGCTCCAGGTGAGATACGCGCTTGCGTGCGAGAGCATTGCTGACACCAACGGTGGGGGCCTCGTAAACGAGAATGTGAAACTCCTCCTTGTTCTCATAGGCCGCCGGATCGTCGATCATCCACTCCGCCAGTCTGCGAACTTCCGAAGCGGGCACACGCCTATCGAGGCAAGTCCCCGCCGCAGCCTCGTGCTGGGACGATGGTCGCCAAAGCCGCGCATCGCCATACCGATGTCTGAGATCGCCCCCCGATCACAAAACAGGAGCTACCCATGGCCGACGATGCTATTCTCATCCAAGTAGGGGCACTCCATTCCACCCAGTTATATGTCCGATGGTCGTTTGGGGCTCAACAACATAACTAGAGCTAGCAAACAAAAAGATGAGCTGGAAGGGGTATTGGCTTGGGTGTCTAGCGGCCGTGGCACCACAATGGGAAGCGCGAATTTCCGGGCCGTCAGGCAACTCACAGCTTGTGACAGTATCACGACACGGCAAGCAGGCGATTGCGTTGTTTGATGTGCACCACGTGATTATCCGAAAGGGATGGCTCTGGTCGAAAGTTGATTTGCTAGGACGCCACGAGTCAATACGCTTGCCGGGGCTGTGGCCCAGAGAGGCCCGGAAGCTGTCCGATACGATTGAACGTCTAATTGTGCGCGACATCGAGCGCCGCCTGAGCGACGCATTGCCGGCCTTGGAGCGTATTGCGCGGCACGTCGAAGGTTTTCTTGCTCAAGACCGATACCTGCGTCACAGTGATACTCAACGTTTCCGAAACGTTGCATCCGGTCTCGCAGATCCAGCTACCGATGGCGTATTCGATTTGCTGGATCATCCTTACTCACAGCGTTCGCCCAACGCGCCAACACTCCGCAAACTAGCAGCACGAGTCTCCGAAGGGCTGCGCCCGGGTTCGCCGCTTATTCGTCGGCGAAACGAAGAGTTCATCGCCAAAGAACTGGAGGCTTACAAGGACTTCTTCGATGCAGTAGAGAAAACGCCACTGACCGACGAGCAGCGTCGAGCCGCCGTTGTGCTTGAGGACCGAAATCTACTCGTTGCTGCCGCCGGGTCCGGCAAGAGTTCAGCCTTAGTGGGGAAAGCGGGATACGCCATCCAGCGTGGACTATTCAAACCAAAAGAGATCATCGCCCTCGCCTTCAATCGAGATGCGGCCGAAGAACTCAACGAACGTATCAACGCTCGCGTGAAGCCGTGGCTCAAGGGACAGGTAGTCAAGGCACATACATTTCACGCCCTGGGAGCCGGCATCGTCCGCGCGGTCGCCCGCAATCAACGGCGAAAGGCCCGCGTCTCTCTTGAACACGAGGAAAAGCCCCGGCTGCAGGCTGTGCTGAATGAGTGTCAGGCGTCGACTGACTTCCTGACCGACTGGGTATTGTTCCTATCCCTCTGCCGCGAACCGGTGCCAGCAGAAGATGCGTTCAACTCGCACGAGGACTACGCTCGTTATGTGGACGGGCAGCGCAAAGCCCGACGCAATGGAGAGCCCGTGGCATTCCAGGCGCTAACAGGAGATGTGGTTCGTTCCGCAGAAGAACTAGCGATAGCGAACTGGTTGTATATCCACGGTGTGCCTTTTGTCTATGAAAGGCCTTTTGAGTCACTTCCGGATGGCTGGGATAAGTATCAGCCCGACTTCTTTTACCCGGACATCAACGCCTGGCACGAACACTTCGCGCTCAATGCCAAAGGTGAAGCGCCCTCACACTTCCCGAATTACGCGAGAAATGCGACTAACAAGCGCCAATGGCTCAGCAGGCAAGCACCAGAGCGCTGGTTCGAGACCCGCAGCCATCAGCACCGCGATGGGAGCCTTTTCGCTTACCTCGAAGCCTCGCTACAGCGATTGGGCCAGACCTTTCGACCAAAAACGGGTGATGAAGTATTGAGTCGCATCCGCCAACTCGGCCAAACGGATGCACTAGATCTGGTGCTCCGCGTGTTGCACCTGGTCAAGGGCAATGGAATTTCCCCTTCACAATTCGCTAGTTTACTGGAAACTCTCGACGATCAGTACCGTGGGCGCCGCTTCTCCAGCGTCTTCTGGCCACTGTACAGCAGGTACAACAATCGCTTGCGACAGGAAGGAAAAATCGACTTCGACGATATGATCGGCCAGGCGGCCGATCATCTGGAGCATGGATCCCTTGCAACACCATACAAGCTGGTACTGGTTGACGAGTTTCAGGATTTGTCCCCCGGTCGGGCTAGGTTGGTGAAGGCGCTGCTCGCTCAGCACCCTGATAGCGTCCTGTTTGGCGTAGGGGACGATTGGCAAGCGATCAACGGCTTTGCCGGATCGGATCTTCGTCTTTTCATGGACTTTCAGCAGATGTTTGGCCCGACCCACGAGGGTAGACTTACGAAGACGTTCCGCTGCGCGCAAGGAATCGCAGATGTAGGAGCATTCTTCGTCCAGCGCAATGAGAAAGGCCAGAAGACGAAGGAAGTTACGTCGGAGATTGATAAGACGATCAATGGCGCAGTTGATCTGGTGAATATCGAAAAAGATGAGAAAATCTCTGGTGAGCTTGATCGCCTGCTCTCTGAACTAGCGGCAGCCCACCGCATCAGGGAGGCGAATGAGCCAACAGGGAAGAAGACTAGCGTGTTTCTCCTTAGCCGCTACAGCATGAGCAAAACCGCGGGAATCAATAGTTGGTGGTTTGATGCTGCGAAGACACGTCATGGCCACGCACTGGAGATCGAGTTCATGACCGTGCACAGCTCGAAAGGGCTTGAGGCGGACTATGTATACGTGCTCGGACTGAATGCTGGCTGGGGGTTGACCTTCCCGTCAACTCTGGAAAATGACCCTCTTGTGGACATGCTATTGGCTAACGGCGATCCATTCCCGTATGCGGAGGAGCGCCGCTTGTTCTACGTGGCCCTGACTCGGGCGAAGAAACGGGCGACTGTCCTGTTCCGTCAGTTCAACCCATCGCCGTTTGTTCTTGAGCTGATGGACACCCGATACCGCGATCGCATAACATACCGTGGAGGGCCGTTACCGAATCGCTGTGACCGCTGCGGAAAGGGGTTCATGATTTGGCGCAGTGGCCCGTATGGTCCCTTCATGGGCTGCACCCGCTATTCCTCCAATGAGGGTGGTTGCCGGAATACCATAAAACTTCGCCCATCATCTTGATCCTGACGCACCCTATCAGCTCCGCATTACCTCGTACATGGTCAACACAGGGTGCAACTGCACCGGGTCGATCTGAATCATCGCGGCGCCGCGGTGCCCAGCTATTTGTCTGGGTTCTCCGCGACGTCAGGGCTTGCACCGTCGAAGAACAGGGTCTCTCCGGTGCCCGCAGCATTAGCATTTCATCGCTTCCACGTAATCGAGTCAACCACGCCAGGCGCTCGCATTGAGCATCATGGTAGAAAGCCCCTACTGGTCAAGTGACGTAATCTCCAAGATCGATTCGAACTCTTGAATTAGCTCCGGCTGCCGCTGATTCAGGTACTTGAGTACAGATTCGTTTTCCAGCAACTTCGTCAAGAAGCCTCGCGCTAGTACGAGGTTCAGCACATCCTGCCCATAGGTCTGTTCAACAATCTTGTACTGCTCCTGCAAGTTGCTCATCTCGCGCTCCATCTTTGCTATCTGCTCCTGGCTGACTCCAGTCAACTTTTTCGGCTTCCTCCCGTCGACGAGCCGGGCGGCGGGTGTTGCAACTAGGAGAGCCTCTGCGTAGGCCACTGTTATATTGTTCGCAGCCACCATTAGTTCCACGCACTCGACCTGGCGCGTGGGCTTCATCTTCCGGATGGCTCTTGTGAGTTCCGGCGAGAACTGCCGATCCTTAAGCAACTCTACGGCTTCCGGGCAGATTCCGTCGAGCAAATTGACCTTCTTCATGATTTGAGTGACGTCGACCGAAAGAGCCTTCGCCAGTCGCTCCGGCGATACGCCTCGGTCGATCGCACGGCGAATCATGTAGTGTTCCTGGATGGTGGCGAGACGATTGATTCGATTGTTGTAAGTATATGTCTCATCGTCTGTCGCTACGAGGCACGGCGCCTCGACAAAGCCTAGTTCTCGCATGACCACTAGCCGAATATGGCCATCGAGCAGCATGTGATGGCCGGACTGAGGATCGACTGCAGTCACTGATAGGGGTTCGATCAGGCCCACTTCTCCGATGGAGGATCGGATCTGTTTGTATTTGCGCGTGTTGACGACACCAGCTGGCGTCCTGCGCGAAGGGAGAATGCAGATCACCGGCACAGAGATGGGTTCTGGCACAAATCCGAGCGTTACGCCTGTCATGGCGAACTCCCGGTTGGCCAGACTCGCTCAGCGAGGTATTGAGGCAGCGTGGTCAGAGCCTCGGCACGTAACAGATTAACGAAATTTTCGTCGGCAAACAGCTGACGAAGAGCCCCGATGACGAACAGCAACCGTTGCTGCGCGAACTCAGCTTTGCGAACGATGGCCTTCTGGCGGTCCACCTCGCTCTCGTACGTCCGAACCAGGCTTGATGTCGTGACATCAGCCTTCTTGCTTGTCATGTATCTGGCAGCCGACCTTCCCAACGTCTGCCGACGCTCGATGATTCGCCGGGCGGTCATCAACTGCTTACCGCGAAGCTTCCCCGACTCATATGCCTCTTGCAATGCTGCTTGAATGGCCTTGTCGTCATCGCCTGCGCCAGCAATTGCTAGCGCCGCGGTTAGGGGAATCTTGCCCTTCTCGACGGCGATCAAGAGGCGCTCCTCTCCGTGCTGAAGCAGCATCAGTATGCCCTGGACGTACGCTTGCGTCAGTCCGGTTTTCTCGGCGATGGTTTTGGGAGCGTATCCCTGATCTTGCAACTGCCGAATACCGGCGAGCAACTCGAGCGGGCGACACTGCCGGCGAGCGATGTTTTCGGCGAGACTCATGATGAACGCGTCCTCGTCACTGACATGAACCACCATCGCCGGGATAGTCGTTTCACCGAGCGAGCGAAATGCCCTCAGCCGACCTTCGCCACATACTAGAAGATACTTCTCTGTTCCATTTGAGCCGGCTCGAGGCGTCACGGTGATTGGCTTCTTGAGACCGATAGTCTTGATGTTGCCTACGATCTCCTCGAACACCCGACTGTTGCGCTCGCGTGGATTGATCACCTCGATATGATCAATCGGGACCATTCGAATTTCGCCGGCCTGGCGCTTCGCGTTCATGCCGCTCTCCGCAGTTTGGCGCGCTCTGCCATGTGATAGAGATAGTCCAGCGTGTCGAAGCGATAGCTCTCGTACTCGATCGAGTTACGCTCTGCCAGGCGAATACCGGGCTGCGCGAAATCAAGCCGAGGCAGCAGGTAGTAGTCGAGAGGTGCGTCGTTCTGACTATTTAGCCGGACAGCCACCGTGATATCTGGCAGCAGGCTTGTATCGAATCGCACCTTCCAGTGGTTTCGACCGTTCTCATGTGGCTGGCACCGCGACAACACGAGCGACGCAGTGAACTCGTCGTTCACGTCCAGAAGGTCGGTAGCAGGGTCGCGGATGACGGCCCCACCTAGATCGGCGATGGCCTGCTCCGTCTGTTTGACGATCGCAGGATGTAGCTGGCGCAGGAACCGATTGATCTCGAGGTACCGGTAATCCCTGTCGGGCGTGAAGCCCACGGCTTGGTAGGCGCGGATGAGACTGCCGAAGCGGTATGCGTATACCGCAGACGATGGCATGCCCTCCGTCTCGTCGATGATCAGGCCTGACAGGAAGCCGCGATTCCTGTACAGATTCCGCAGCCGCTCGGTCAGCTCCTCGCAGCTGTATCGGCGCGCCCGGGCCCGCATGATGCCTTGCGCGGTGTAAAAGATATCGGGTGGCACGATCGGCTTGAATGCGCCGTCCTTGCGAATCCACATGTCCGGCGAGTTCATCACGCGCATTTTCTTCAGCTTGAAGGAGACGCGGTTATAGACATTATTTCCAATGTACTTCTCGTTGGTGAGCGCCTCCCTGACAGTTGCACGAGTCCATTCGCGATCCAGATCCGTGCGCACCCTCATGCCATTCAGGCGCGCAGCGATTTCATACTCATTCAGCGACTCATCGATGAACCAGTTGTAGATCAGGTTGACGATCCGGACCTCGCTATCTGGTCCGGGCATAAGGATGACGCGGTCTGTCTGCAGGCTCTTGTGTTCCCCGCGGTGAAGATTCGCCTTCATGAGCCCATGCTCGTCGACCAACACCCGCCGCAGACCGTAGCCGGCGGGCCCGCCTTGCCGAAATCCAAGTTCGATCAGCCGGCATTGGCCCGCGAACACCTTGGCCGAAAGCTCGCGGCTGTACTCGCCGGCCATTGCACGCTTTACCCCCTTGACGATGGTTGACACTGGCGAGCCGTCGTTCTCGAACTGTTCTGCGCAGTATGCGACCTGGATGCCGGCGCGCCGGCAAACGTACTCGTAGTACGCGCTTTCATCGGCATCCTGAAACCGACCCCAGCGGCTGACGTCATAGACGAGAATCGCCTGGAAGTCGGCGTTGCCGCCGGTGACGTCGCGGATGAGCCGCTGCAATGCCTCGCGCCCGTCGATCCTTAGCCCGCTCTTTCCTTCGTCTGCATAAGTCCGGATGACGTCGAGACCACGCCTAGCGGCGTACTCCCGGATCTTGTCGCGCTGGTTCTCCGTCGAGTACTGCTGATGCTCTGTCGACATCCGTACGTATTCGACTGCACGAAGGGCTGGCGGCGTGGTTGGCGCCCCCGTATTGAACTGATCGATTGACATGATGATCACGAGCCAATGTGCGAACCCGCTCTCACGCTCATGAATCCACTGTGCTCGCGCAATGCTCGATACCTAGTGGACCTATACGCAGGTGCGAATGGCTTTGTCTGGGACCTGTTCGTTGCCTGGGGAGAGCGCACGAATCCACAGTAGCAGGGCGCGACGCGTTCGGCCTCAAGTCATCTCTTTGCAATCATGGGCTGATGGGCCCCTCACCGGCGGCAGCACAACGATCTCCACGGTCCACACGTCCATCTTTGCAATGCCGGCGGACGTCTGGCGCTGCAGGGTGTAGACGCCCGACGGGAGCGGCGTTTGGAGGGATGTCACGTTCATCTTTGCAATCCGTCTTCGCCGCTGGTTTCGGGTGCGCTGCAGCTCGCGATTGTGCTGGACGTACGCCGGGTGCGCGGCGCGGTAGTGGGACCAGTAATCACGATTGCGCTGGTGCCAAGCGGTGCGCGCACGCGTCTGGTTGTCGCGATAGTCGGCGTCGGTCCGCAGGTGCTGGTTTTGCCATCGGCGTCGGCGTTCGCGCTGGCATGCGGCAGCCGGGCAATAGCACTGCCTCGGTACCTGGGGACGTGGAAGGAAAGATTGGCCGCAGGCGGCGCACCGCCGGATCGCATTCATGGCTCGCTCCAAGGATCGGAGCAGTATGAATCTGCCGCGGCGGCGCGAACCGATTGGCTTCAAGTGGAAAGGGACGAAAGGGTAACTTGTTGGCTGTGCAGAGCGGTCCCGTGACGCGCTAGCCCTACTTTTGGATCCGGTCGTTAGCTGAGTTACTTTTGCGGCTCATAAGCAATCCGTAAGAGGTGAAATAGTGACGTTCACAAAAGTGCTTATTACGGTATGTCACTAACTGTGGCGTAATTTAGGGCAGTCGCGGCAAGTTAGTCGAGATATGCGGTGGCCCTGTGGCGCCGTGCTTTGCAAGTGATTGATTTCTCAAGAATAGCAGGAGCGCCTTTTGTGGCGCCCTACGACAGGAATTGAGGAGAAATGCATGATACCCTCCAACTGTACGCACATTGCATGACCATGAAGCCAGCCTTAGGGTTGGCTTTTTTTCGCCTAAGCTTTGTTGAAGCCACTGACGATGCAACCGCGCTCAGGAAGCGTTATAGCGATTGATCGGATGGTATAGCCATGTCCTTGCCGCGGTACTCGAATACTCAATCAGCTGAAGCGGAGATCCGTCGTCATGAAAGGATCGCGCGACGTTGCCGTAGATATTGCTGCCGACCAGCGACGTCGCCGAGCGGAACATGCGCTGCGCACTTGGGTTGCATGCCAGCACGATACCGCTTGGCGCGAGCACGAGGATGCCTTCGCTCAGGAGATCGACAACGAAGCGATGATGTTCTTCGCTGTGCGCAAGGCGTTGCGCAATCGCATCCTGATGCACGGCAAGGCCCACGCTCTGCCCTATGTTGCGCAGGATCGTCTCTTCCTTGGCGGTTGGTTGCCGCGGGACGCGGTAATAGACCGCAAACGCCCCGAGCACCTTGCCTGCATCGTCCAGGAACGGGATCGACCAGCAGGCGCGCAGCCCGATCGGCAACGCAAGTTGCCGATAGTCGTCCCACAAGGGATCCGTCGCGATATCCTCCACCACCACCATGCGCCGCTCGAACATGGCCGTGCCGCATGAACCGGCGCCGGGGCCGATCTGGAGTCCGTCAATCGCCGCGCTGAACGCGTCCGGCAACGAAGGCGCCGCGCCGAATTTCGTGTGCATGCCATCGCCGTCGAGCAGGAGGATGGAACATGACGGCCCTTCGCCAAACATCGCCTCGGCGCGGCGGCATACCTCGGCGAGCAGCGCGGGAAGCGGCATATTGCGCGTGATCAGCCGCAGTACCGTTTGCTCGAATGCCAGCATCTCGTCGGCCAGGTCGGAGGGAGGGCGACTGGTGGGTAGCGCTGCGGCATTGCCGGAAGCGGCTGGCGCCGGGTTTTCTGTCATTGCTGCGCTCCCTGGTTGAGGCTGGCGGGTGGCAACATTCTACGAACATTGGCGCGTTCTTGCGACCAAAATCCTCCGCAACCGGGTTGGGGGCAACGGTGACCGTATCGGCCGGTTTTCCGCGAGGCCGGAGGCCGCGTTTGCGGTGCGGGTTGGTGGCGCTGGGCGCTCGCGCACCTGCCGGTGACGCTCAGCTTTGGCCCTGCGGCGGCCCATGCCGCGCCGGTCACCGACCCGAACGCGCCGGTGCGCTTCACCCCGTCGATCGGCACCACCAGCGGACCCTGCGCGCCGGTGGGCGGCGTGCCCGTGGTGGACATCACCACGCCCAACGCGGCGGGTATCTCGCTCAACCAGTAGCGCGCCTTCGTGGTCGATCCGATCGGCCTGATCCTCAACAACAGCACCACCGGCGGCGGCACGTTCCTCGGCGGCCAGGTGCTCAACACCGGCAACCTGATGGGCAGCACCGTCGACCTGACCGGAGCCGCCCTGGTGAACGGCTACACCAGCCCGACGCAACCCACGCCACCCGCAACCGGCACGCAGCAAGTCATCCCGCTGGGCCCGGTGGTCACCCCCGGCGGCGCGGTACCGGCCGCCACGCCGGTGAACAACCCGACCCCTCCCTGGCAGTTCAACCCGGTCATCGTGGCCACGCCGGCGGCGCCCACCACCGGCAGCAGCCAGACCATCGACTGGCACTTCAGCGCCAAGCTCGGCGGCAACCCGGTCACCGCGCCCAACGGCACCACGGACCGCGCGCAGTACCTGAACAACAGCCCGGCCACCGCCGTGCTGGCCGGCGTCACGCCCGACAGCCTGCTCGCGCAGCTGCCGGCCGAGCTGCGCCCGGGCAAGGTCAGCTTCTACTACGACCCCTACACCGAAGGACAAAAGCTGCAGCAAGCCGCGCTGCAACAGACCGGCCAAGCCAGCTTCGTGAGTGGCCTGGCCTGGGACAGCCAGAACCAGCTCTCGGTCACCGACCAGGAAAAACTGAGCCTCTACAAGAACGCGGCGGACTACGCCAAGGCGCACCACATCGCGCTGGGCACGGCGCTGACGCAGACGCAGGTCAACGAGCTCGACAAGCCCCTGCTCTGGTACGTGCAGCAAGCCGTGCCCGACCCGAGCTGCAACACCGTAGCCAGCACCGCATGCCCCACGGTGAACGCGCTGGTGCCGCAGGTGTACCTGCCCGAAGGCTACGCACAGGCGCTCACCAAGCCGACCGGCGGCACCATCGCCGGCGACAACGTGAGCCTGGACATCGCCGGGCAGCTGCGCAACAGCGGCGCCATCACCGCCGCCGACACGCTCAACGTAAAAGCCGGCAGCATCGACGCCGGCCCCAACGTGGTGGACATCGGCACCTCGGCCTACAAGGCCCAGGGCGGCTGGAACGTGATCACCGGCACGGTGGTGCAGCCCGGCGGGTTCATGAGCGCCATGCGCATGAACATCGAGGCCGACAGCGTCCACGCGGTCAACGACGCATTCCTGATCCGCAACGCTGACGGCACGGTCGACGAGGCCGCCACCGTGGCGCTGGTGAACCAGCTGAAGGCCAACCTGGGGTTGAACTACACCGAAGGCACGGTCGCTGACGATATTCATACGCAGTTCATCAAGGAGAAGAAGGGGTTCGGACCGCTTGGTCAGATTGTGATGATGGTGGCCGCGGTGGCGATCTCGATCGTGACCGCGGGTGCCGCTGCGGCGGTCATGGGCGTGGCGCTGGCGCAGATGACGCTGGCGCAGGCCATGATCGTGGCCGCCCTCTCCAGCATGGCCAGTAGCGCTTTCACCCAACTCGCTTCCGGCCAAGGGTTGAACTTCGGCAAGCTGGCGACGGCCGGTGCGATTGGCGCGATCACGGCGGGCTTGACCAAGGGCATCACCTTTGATGGCAGTAGCTTCGGGGTGAGTGAATGGGGTAAGTCCCTGCAGGGAACGAATACCCTGGCAAACCTGGCGGGCACGAACAGCGTCGGTGGCGTGTTGCAGGCAGCCCAGAATGGCGCGACCGGCACGCTGGCACAGCAAGCTGTTGGCTTCGTTGGCACGGGCTTGATCAATGCCGGGGTCAGCACGGTGTTCAACGGGGGCAGCTTTGGGAATGCGCTCAAGGGCAGCCTGGTGGCGCAGGCGGCGGCGTTGGGTGCCAATGCGATTGGTAGCAGCGATCTGACGCCAGCGGGTTCACTCGTCAATGTGATAGCTCATGCTGCCTTGGGTTGTGCGAGTTCGGCAGCATTGGGTACAGGATGTAGCGCCGGTGCTATTGGCGGAGCGTCATCTGCGGCCCTGGCGCCATTCATCGGTGCGGCGGTAGTGGGCAGCGGAGCGGCATCGCCCGAGCAGAATGCGATGATCACGGCGCTGTCGATGCTGGCTGGTGGCGGCATCGCCTCTGCAATCGGTCAGGATCCACTGGCGGCAGCCAGCGCGGCGCAGAACGAAGCGCTGAACAACTGTTCCATGCATGAGTGCTGGAACGGTGTGAAGGACAAGCTGACGAGTGTCGGGTCGGCCGTTGCAAGCTGGTTTGCGACGCCGGAAGGTCAGCTAACCAGCGCGATGGTGGCGATTGCCGGCGACATGGGTGGCGGGCTGGGTGGCAGTGGCGGCGCTGTGCGTAACGCAGCTGGAGATGCCATCGAAGGAGCAGCAGCAGGCACCACAGCGCTTGCGAAGTATGGGAACTCAGGAGCAAAGCTGACCCATATTTTTGATGATCCTACTCACGATCTGGGGTCCTTGGTCACGCAGTATGGGAGCAATGAAGCTGCGTTTGCTGCAGTAGATGCCGTCGCACAGCAATTGGCGGGACAACCAGGAGTAGTAACCAAGTGGATCAACGTGGGTGGGACCCCAGTTTGGGTGCGTGGGGTGACCGTCAATGGATCATTCAGAATTGGTGCATTCTCGGGGAACACAGCGAACCCGAAATACCCACTGCCATGAGGAAGATATGGGACTTTTGCCAGAACCGTTCGAGCTGAAAGTGATGAAGCTTGCTCTGCGAGGGGATGCGGCTTGGATTATGGGAATGCGAGATCAGCTGCCGTACCTGACAATCGCTGAGCGCAAGTCGACTGGTAGTGGCTTCACAACCGATTTCTGCTGCGCCCGTGCAGCTGTGCCGGTTGTCGTCCCGCGTGCGGCAGACGGCCTACCTGTAAGGGAATATCCGCCGGCGGTCAATGCTCGACGTCGTAGCCCAACAGAAGGTCTCGTTAGCTTCATTGTGTGGCTGGGGCCTGACGGCAGGATTCGACAACTGGAAGCGTGCCCGTTGACGGACGATCAATGGCCGGAGGATTTGTTCGAAGGCTTTTACGCGTTTCAAGACGATGTGGGAAATATAGTCGAAGACTAGGTTGGAACGTGGCGGGCGAGCGTACCCGCACTTGCGCGGGCCAAAAACCGCGTTTGGGGCAAAAAACCACCGGCCGCCCCCGCGTCGGGGCGGTGACTGCCCGCTAGGCCATGCTGCGTTTAGGGTTGCGGGGTGTCGCCAACGGCGGGTACGTCGGGTGCCGGATATGGTGCCATTGGCGGGGCCACAAGCGCGGTCGTCGCTCCGCTAGTTGGCAGGGCGCTAGGCGCCACGACCAATGTGGACCGTGATGGTGAGGTTCCCCTTCGCGCAGCACCGACATCCCTGTATTCCCCAACTTTCCATACTTCTGGTGCGGCAGCGCACCAGAACCGTGCCGGGCGCACGTAACTGCCGCCTGCCATGGGCGTTTTCGGCCGCCAGCGCGGCGCTTTCCATCCCTGGGTACCCCCAAAGTCACTGGCACGGTTGTTGCGACGCAAAATTCAAGTAACTTGAATTTAGAGAAAGTCGCATGTAGTTTTGCTCGAGTTACTTGAATACCCACCGTTTGTCCACGTGTCGAAGGGGATGAGAGTGCGCAAGAAGAACACCGTAGTTGCCGCTGCCTTGTTGCTGGCCTCGGCCGGGTTGGCCGGGATGTCCGCGCCGGCTGCCGCCAAGGATGTCGTCAAGATTGCCTTCGTGGGCCCGCTGACTGGCGGCGTGTCGTCCATCGGCCTGGGCGGGCGCAACTCCGCCGACCTGGCGGTTCGCTTGCGCAATGCTGACCCGAAGTCGAAGTACACCTATGAGCTGGTCACGCAGGATGATGAGTGCCGCCCCAACGTGGGCGTGCAGGTGGCGACCAAGATCGCTGCCGACAAGAGCATCGTGGCGGGGGTGACGCATTTCTGTTCGGCCGTGGCGATGGGTACGGTTGGCGTGTACAACCGCTTTGGCATGCCGGCCGTGGTGTGGGGCGCCGTGTTGCCGGATGTCACTTACGGCAATAACTTCAAGGAGATCCATCGCGTCAACGGCACGATGATCAACCAGAGCGAGGTTGCGGCGAAGTTCATGACGGGCCTGGGCTACAAGAAGTGGGCGATCATCCATGACACCACCGATTACGGCAAAGGCCATAACAAGTACTTCAGCGAGTTCCTGAAAAAGGATGGCGGCACGGTGCTGGGTACGTTCGGCGTGACGGCCGACCAGCAGGATTTCACGACGGAGCTGACCAAGATCCGCGAGCTGAAGCCTGACGTTGTCTACTTTGGCGGCCTCACGCCGCTGGGCGTGCGTATCCGCACGCAGATGGAGAAGCTGGGCATCAAGGCGCAGTTCGAGGGGACCTCGGGCATCAAGTCCGATGCGTATATCCAGGGTACGGGCAAGGAGCAGGCCGAGGGCTCGCTGGCCTTTATCGAGGGCGCGCCGTGGGAGAAGCTGCCCGGCGGCTTGTTCTTCGCGGGCAAGTACTCGCAGCAGAAGTACAGCGATCCGCCTGAGGCGTATGGCCCGTTTGCGTTTGCCGCGGCCAACCTGATCATGGATGCGGTGGAGAAGGTGGGGCCGGATCGCAAGAAGGTGCGTGACACGCTCAATGCGACCAAGGATGCCGACACCATCATCGGCAAGGTGACGTTCGACGACCATCGCCAGAACATCGTGCCGCTGGTGACCAAGTATGTGGTCGAGGATGGCAAGTGGGTGATCTGGGAGGACAGCACCTACGGCAAGGGCAAGAAGAAGCTCGCCGGCTTGTAAATCACCGAAGCGTTAAACCAGGAAGGCACGATTCCACGATCCCACGGGCCCGCGACCGCACGGCGCGGCGGCCCGTGGCCGAGTGCGCGTGGCGTCTGGCTTCTGGTCTGGATGGGGGAAAGGGGAACTCGATGAGTGTGATTGGCCAATACGTCTTCAACGGTTTGATGCTCGGCATGATCTATGCCATGGTCGCCGTGGGATTTACGCTGTTTTTCGGCGTGCTGGATGTGATCAAGTTCTCGCACGGCGATACGCTGATGGTTGGCGCGTTTGCTGGCCTGGCGGCGTCTACCGGTGTGCTGATGCTCGACATCCAGTCGCCCTGGATCCGATTGCTGGCGGTGGTGCTGTGCGCGATCTGCGTGACGGGCCTGCTGGGCGCGGCGATTGCCAAATTCTTGATCCTGCCGCTGCGCAAGGCGGCACCGCTCAATACACTGCTGGCCACGCTGATGCTGGGCACGGTGATGCGCGAATCCGTGCGGCTGTTCTATCCCGATGGCTCCAACCCCAAGCCGTTCCCGGCGCTGCTGCCAACGGCTTCCATCGAGCTGGGCAGCTTGTCGCTGCGTGCCGATAACCTGATCCTGCTGGCTACCGGCATCGCCATCATCGTCGGCGTGCATCTGCTGATTACGCGTACCCGTTTCGGCATGGCGATCCGCGCGGTGGCGCAGAATGGCGAAACGGCACGGCTGATGGGCATCAACTTCGAGGCGGTGGTGCTGCTGACGTTCGCGCTGGGCTCGGGCATGGCCGCGCTGGCGGGCGTGATGAACGGGCTGTACTACAACGAGATCAATTTCAATGTGGGGCTGTTGCTTGGCGTGATCGGCTTTGCCGCGGCCATTCTCGGCGGGCTTGGGAACATCTACGGCGCCATCCTCGGCGGCTTCCTGTTTGCCGCGCTGCAGGTGCTTGGCAGCGCCACATTGCCTGCGCTGATTCCGGATATCCCGAGCGCGTACAAGGACGTCTTCGCTTTCGCCGTCGTCATCGTGCTGATGGCCTGGAAGCCGACCGGCCTGATCGCAGAAAAATCCAGTGAGCGGGTCTGACACCATGAACACCTTGAATACCCCGAAGAGTCACACCACCAGCAAGCGTAATCCCGCCGTGGTGCTGGCGCTGGCCGGCATCGCGCTGACCGTCTACATGTGGTTGTTCCTGCATGCGGAGTCGCAGCTCAGCGTGGCCATCTTGCTGGTCGTTGCCATCGTGGCGGTCATTGCCGGCCGGAAGCTGGGCGCCAACCGCGCGCTCGAGCAGGCCGGCGCCAGCCGCCCTGGCCTGGCCCGCGTGTGGGCGGTGGGCGGCACGCTGGCGCTGATCGCCGCGTTCTACGATGCGCACTTCGCGCTGTTGATGATCTGCTCCGTGCTGCTGTACACCACGGCCTGCCTCGGCCTGACGCTGCAGTTTGGCTTCTCCGGCGTGGCCAACTTCGCGGGCGCGGCGTTCTTTGGCATCGGCAGCTATGCCACCGCCGTGATGGCGATGCACACCGGTATTCCGCACTTGCTGATCATCGTCATCTCGGGCGTGATCGCGGCGCTGGTCGGCTCGATGCTGATCACGCCGGTGTTGCGCACGCGCGGGCACTATGCGGCCTTGGTGACCATCGCCTTCGGCATCCTGTTCAAGACCTTCATCGAGGTCAACGACGTGCTGGGCGGGCCGCAAGGCCTGCAGGTGCCGGGCATGAGCATCTTTGGTTACGCGCTTAACGATGGCTTCACGGTGGCGGGTGTCGACGTGTCGTTCTACGTGAGCTATGCCTTGATCAGCCTGGGCATCTGTGCCGGCGTCTTTGCGACGGTGAAGGCGCTGGAGCGCTCGTGGGTGGGATTGAGCATGGACGTGGTGCGCACGGACGAGACGGCCGCCGCCACCTTCGGCTTGCATATCGCGCGCTGGAAGGTTGTGGCCTTCATGCTGGGCAATTTCTTCGCGGGCATCGCGGGCAGCATGTACGGGATGATCACCGGCTTCGTGGCGCCGAACAACTTCACGTTCTCGGATTCGCTGCTGATGCTGTCGATCGTGATCCTGGGCGGGCTGGGCAATGCGGTCGGCCTGATTCCGGCGGCCATCATCGTGCTGGTGTTGCCGGAGAAGCTGCAGTTCATCCAGGAATACCGCTTTCTCTTCTACGCGGCGCTGGTGATCGCCATCCTGCTGTTCCGCCCCGACGGGCTGCTGCCGCGCAAGACGCGCTTGTTCTTTGGCCGGGAGACTTCGCGATGAGTGACAAGACCATGATTGAAGTCAAGGGCCTGACCATGCGCTTCGGCGGCCTGACCGCGCTGGACAGCCTGGACATGACTATCCGCGAGGGCGAGATCCTCGGGCTGCTGGGCCCCAACGGGTCCGGCAAGACGACCTTCTTCAATGTGCTGACCGGCCTGTACAAGGCGAGCAGCGGCACCATCAGCTACAACGGCGAGAACGTCATCGGCAAGACGCCGCAGGACATCTACCGCAGCGGTGTGGCGCGGACCTTCCAGCGCTCGCGCTTGTCGTTGCCGCTCACGGTATTCGACAACATCGTCATCGGCGACTACCAGCACATGCAGCACGGGCTGGTGTTCAACCTGTTCCGGCGCAAGGCGTTTCGCGCGGAGTACGACGCCTATGTGGAGAAGGTAAAGGGGCTGCTGAATATCTTCAGCCCGCCGTTGGTGGCGCGGTTGTTCGAGCCCGTGGATACCTTCACCATGATCGACCGCCGCCGCATCGAGGTGTGCCGCGCGCTGATGAGCCAGCCGCGCCTGCTGTTGCTCGATGAGCCTTCCGCCGGCATGACGCATGACGAAACGCATGCCCTGATGAGCGACATCCTGGATGTGCGCGGCAAGCTGCCGAACCTGTCGGTGGTGCTGATCGAGCACGAGATGAACGTGATCGAGCGCATTACCGACCGCTGCGTGGTGCTGAACTATGGCAAGAAGATCGCCGAGGGCACCTACACGGAAATCACCGCCGACGCCAATGTGCAGACCGCCTACCTTGGAGAGGAAGCCGCATGAGCACGCTCGATTCCCCCGGCACGCTCAGCGTGAAAGGGCTCACCACCGGGTATGACAAGGTCAACGTGCTGCATGACGTTTCCATCGACGTGGCCCCTGGCAAGATCACCTGCATCCTCGGCGCCAATGGCGCGGGCAAGAGCACGCTGATTCGCGCCATCCTGGGCCTCACGCCGCCGCGCCAGGGCCAGGTCTTGTGGGATGGCAAGGACCTGGCTGGCGAGAAAACGCACAACATCATCGCTACCGGCATCGCCTGCATCCCGGAGGGGCGCAAGATCTTTCCGCGCATGACGGTGGCGGAGAACCTGGCGCTGGGTGCGTACCTGGAGACCGATGCGGCGCGGGTGCGCGATCGCCTGGCCAAGGTCTACGATATCTTTCCGCGCCTGAAGGAGCGGGCGACGCAGCTGGCGGGGACGATGTCGGGCGGTGAGCAGGCGATGGTGTCGATCGGCCGGGGCTTGATGGCGGAACCTAAGCTGCTGGTGATCGATGAGCCGTCGCTCGGGCTATCGCCGCTGTATGTGAAAGAGAACTTCAAGGTCATCAAGCAGATCAACGCACTGGGCATCACCGTGCTGCTGGTCGAGCAAAATGCGCGGCAGACGCTGGCCATTTCGCATTACGGCTACGTGCTGTCGCAAGGGCGCGTGGTGGCCCAGGGCACGGCCGAAGCGCTGGCCGGCAACGACGAAGTGCGCTCGGCGTATTTCGGCTGACGGAGAACAGGCATGAACGATTTCCTGGCACTGCCGGCGCGTGAGCTGGCGGCGCGCATGGCGCGGCGCGAACTCAGCGTGCAGGCATTGGTACGGGCGTACATCGCGCGCATCGACGCCGCCGAGGCCGGCATTCTGGCCTGGCAGCATTTCGATGGGGCGCAGGCATTGCAGCAGGCACGGCTGCTGGATGCGGGGCCTGCCTCGGGCGCGTTGCACGGCTTGCCCATCGGCGTGAAGGACCTGATGGACACCGCCGACATGCCCACCACCTATGGCTCGCCGATCTACGCCGGCCATCGGCCCGTCATGGATGCCGCCTGCGTGGCAATGGCGCGCGCCGCGGGTGCGGTGGTCATGGGCAAGACCGTGACCACGGAGTTCGCTACGTTCCAGCCGGGTCCCACGCGCAACCCGCGCGCTCCCGCCGATGCCCCGCGCACGCCGGGCGGCTCGTCCAGCGGATCGGCGGCGGCGGTGGCTGCCGGCATGGTGCCGATCGCCTTCGGCACGCAGACTGCCGGCTCCATCATCCGTCCTGCCGCCTATTGCGGCGTGGTCGGCTACAAGCCGACCTTTGGCACGCTGCCGTCGGCCGGCATCAAGTCACTCTCGCCCAGCCTGGATACCGTGGGCGTGCTGGCGCGCTGCGTCGACGATGCGGCCTTCTTCATCGGCGCGATGGCGCGCCTGCCGCTCACGCCGCCGCAGGCCGGGCAGGCGACGCGGCTGCGCGTTGGCATTTGCCGCACCCCGCATTGGGAGCGCGCGGGGGATGACAGCCGGCGTGCGCTGGACACGGCCGCGCGCTGGCTCGAGGGCCGTGGCGCCGTGTTGAGCGACCTGATCCTGCCCGCGCAATTCGACGAACTGACGCAGGCCCAGATCGACATCATGGCGTATGAAGCCGCAGCCGCCTTCGCGCCGGAAATGCGCGCGCGGCCCGATGGTTTCAGCAGTGGCTTTGCCGCGTTGCTGGCGGCCGGCCGCGGCATCGACGGCAGCCGCTTCTTTGCCGCGCAGGCGCTTGCCGGTTCCGCACGCAGGGCCTTCGGGCAGATGTTCGATTCCGTCGACATCGTCCTCGCGCCGAGCGCGCCGGGGGAGGCGCCGGCCGGCCTGGGCGCGACGGGCGATCCCATGTTCAACCGCATGTGGACGCTGCTTGGCAATCCCTGCGTCCATGTGCCTACCAGCACGGGTGCGCACGGCATGCCGGTGGGCGTGACGCTGATTGGCCCGTGCCGGGGCGATGCGCGCGTGCTTGCGGCTGCGCAGGCGCTTGAGCGCTGCGTGGCTTGACGTGCGGTGATATGACCGATCCGAATACGAGGGGAATCCATTGACTCAGCAAGATTCACTGGCGCGGCACGCGGCAGAACTGGCGCAGGACCATGTCAATAGCGGCCGCTTGCAGGCGGCCATTGCCGCGCTGGCGGCGTTTGGCGGTCGGGACGATGGCGGCGTCTCCCGCGAGACGCTGACCGATATCGACCTTGCCGCGCGGCGCTACCTGATCGAGCAGGCGCGCGCGCTGGGTTGCGAGGTGAGCACGGACGATTGCGCCAACCTGTTTTTCCGCCGCGCTGGCAAGGCGGACCTTCCGCCCGTGCTGACCGGCAGCCATGCCGACACGCAGCCGGTCGGGGGCAAGCTGGACGGCGCCTATGGCGTGCTGGCCGGGCTCGAAGTCATCGCGGCCCTCAATGAAGCCGGCATCGAGACGCTGCGCCCGATCGAGGTGGTGGCCTGGACCAACGAGGAGGGCAGCCGCTTCGGGCCCGGGGCCATGGGGTCGAGCGCGTTTGTGGATCCGACTTGCCTGCCCGCGTATCGTGCGTCGGTGGACGGCGCCAACATCCGCTTCGGCGATGCGCTGGACGCCGCGCTTGCCGCCACGGACGACGTGCCGCGCCGCCCGATGCAGCGGCCGATGTCGGCCTGCGTGGAGCTGCACATCGAGCAGGGCCCGGTGCTGGAGCGCGCGGCCGTGCCGCTGGGCGTGGTCACCGGCATCCAGAGCGTGCGGTGGTACCGCGTGGAATGCACTGGCGTGATGGCGCATGCGGGCACCACGCCCATGGACGAGCGCAGCGATGCCATGGCTACCGCCGTTGGCATTGCCCACCAGTTGTACGCCTACGCCGCTGCCGAGGCCGCCAGCCAGTTGCGGCTGACGCTGGGCCGCTGGCAGGTCAGCCCCAACTCCGTCAACACGATTCCGGGCAAGGTAGAATTCACGATGGATGTGCGCTGCGTGGACGAGGCAGTGCTGGCGCGTTTCGAGGCAACGCTGGATGCCATGATGGCGCAGGCTCGGCCGCGCCAGGGCGGCATCACGTACCAATGCTTTTTCCGGCGCCCGCCAACGCACTTTCCCGCTGCCATGCTGAGCCTGATCGAGCGGGCCTGTGCGCGGGCCAGCGAGCAGGCATCGCAGGGCAAGCCGCTGCACCTCACATCCGGCGCGTTCCACGATGCCATGTACCTGGCGGAGCATTGCCCCACGGCCATGATTTTTGTGCCCAGCAAAGGTGGGATCAGCCATAACGCAGCAGAGGAAACAGCGCCGCACGAACTATTTCTTGGGGCGCAGGCGCTGGCCTATACGGTGGCCGCGCTGGCAAACCAATAACCCGGCTTCAGCCAGGGTTCTTCATCTTCAGCTTGTCTTGCACGGAACGTGAATTGAAAGCCAAATGCGCCCTGGCGGTCGACCCGATCGACGCAAAAGATAAAAGCGACCCGAACGACAAGAAGACGCCCGCCTCCAGCCTGGGCGTGCGGTTGCGCCATGCGCGCCTGGTGTCGGGCTACACGCTGCTGCAGCTGGCGCAGAAGGCTGGCTGCTCGGAAAGCCTGATCTCCAAGCTGGAGCGCGGCCTGGCCTCCCCGTCGTTCGCCATGCTGCACCGGCTCGCGGTTGCGCTCGACACCAACATCGCCGCGCTGACGAGCGAGGACAACCCCAGCGAAAGTCCCATCAAGCGCCAGGGCGAGCGTCCGGTCATCAAGGCGGGCGGCATCGCGCTGGAGCGCATTGTGCTGGCCAAGCGTGGCGGTTTGCTGCAGGCCAATATCCACATCGTGTCACCGGGCGAAGCCAGCGATGGGCAGATCGAGCACGTCGGCGAGGAAGTCGGCTATGTGCTTGAGGGTACGCTTGAGTTGACGCTGGGCGACATGAACTACACAGTTGGCGTGGGCGATGCGTTCACCTTCCCGAGCAGCGTGCCGCACGGTTACCGCAATGCCGGCACCGGCGTGGCGCGGGTGTTGTGGGTCAATTCACCGGCGACCTTCTGATCTTGACACCCCCCAACCCCCCATGTTCCAATCCGCCCACATTCTGATTTGGGTCGACGCCCAAGCCAACCTGCCTTCCCGGGCAAGGTGGATCGCGAAAGCGGATGTGGCTCCTTGAGGAGCAACCAAACGGGCCATGCGTCGACCCTCCTTGCACGGAGGGTTTTTTGTTTTCTGCTTCGGTCATTGATCACGAGATCACACGCAGCCGCTTCCAGGGCTGCCTGCTGGGCGGCGCTGTTGGCGACGCACTGGGCGCTCCGGTGGAGTTCCTGTCGCTCGCGCAGATCCGCGAGCGCTTCGGCAAGGATGGCATCACCAGCTACGCCCCGGCCTACGGGGGCGTCGGCACCATCACCGATGACACGCAGATGACGTTGTTCACGGCGGAGGGCTTGCTGCGGGCGTGGGTGGGCGAGGCGAGCGGGGGCATCGGCAATGTGCCTGGCGTGGCCTCGCGCGCTTATCTGCGCTGGTTGCTGACGCAGGGGATCCAGCCGGCGTTTCATCGCGATGTGCTGTCGGACCAGCCGGGATGGCTTTACCAGCAGGCGGCACTGCATAGCCGGCGCGCGCCGGGAAACACTTGTTTGTCGGCGCTGGAGGCGATGCTCAAGCTGGGCGAGCCCGCACGCAACGACAGCAAGGGCTGCGGCGGCGTGATGCGTGTGGCGCCGGCTGGCCTGTTTGTGTGGCGGCGCGCCGGGCAGCGATCGCCTCAGGATGCCTTTGCCCTGGGAGCGGAGCTGGCTGCGCTTACCCATGGACATCCAAGCGGATCGCTGACGGGCGGCGTGCTGGCGGTGTTGATCCGCGAGCTGGCCGACGGTGCTGCGCTGCCTGATGCCTTGGCGAGCGCCAAGGCGTGCTTGTCCACGCGGCCGGGTCACGAGCAGACGCTGCTGGCGATCCTGCATGCGCAGGCGTTGGCCGACTCCGGCGTGGCCGCCGATGACGCCATCGCGCGCCTGGGCGAGGGCTGGGTGGCGGAAGAGGCGTTGGCCATCTCCATTTACTGCGCGCTGGTCGCGCGTGATTTTCGCCACGGGGTTGTGCTGGCGGTGAATCACGATGGCGACTCGGATTCAACGGGCGCCATCACGGGAAACCTGCTGGGCACGTTGCTTGGCGTGGAGGCGATTCCGCCCGAGTGGCTGGCGCCTCTGGAGCTGCGTGAAGTGATCACCGAGCTGGCTGACGACCTGAGCGTGTTCCCGGAGTGGAACTTGGGCATCGACCCGGCAGACGAGGCGCTGGTTCAGCGCATCTGGACGAAGTATCCTGGGCTTTGAATGTTGGGCGCCACGGCGGCGCAGTTTGATAGCCGAAAGCCTACAGCCGAAAGCGGGACCGGACATTGCCTTGTCCGGAATGCAATCCATGATGGCGCTCCCATCTCCAAGCCCGGCAGCGGGGCCCGGTATCCCATGCATCAGGAAGAAGAACTCAGGGTTGCAAAGCGCAAGGCATTGGCCTTGCTGCTGTTCGCGTTTGCCGTTTTCGTCACCACGGTCCTGCTGCCGCGCGCGCCTTTGACGGATGGCGTGCGGGCGGCGGCGGAGGCGGCGCTGGTTGGCGGGCTGGCGGACTGGTTTGCCGTGGCGGCGCTGTTCCGGCGGATTCCGTTGCCGGGCTTTGCGCGCCACACCAACATCATCATCCGCAAGCGCGACGATATCGCGGATGGCCTTGCGGTGTTCGTGAAGGAGAAGTTCCTGGACGTGCAGTCCGTGGTTGCGCTGATCGAGCGGCACAATCCGGCGCTGGTGGTCACCCGCTGGCTGGAGTCGCCCGCCAACGCGCGGCAGATCGGTGATGTGGTGGTGAAGTTCGCGAGCGGCATGCTCGATGTGATGGATGAGCGCAATATCCAGTCGCTGCTGAAGCGGGCGGTGGATGCGATGATCGACAAGGTCGATCTGTCGGAGTCCGCGGCGGCCATCCTCGACAGCCTGACCGCGAACGATCGGCACCAGGCGCTGCTCGATGAGACTATCGCGCAGTTGATCGCCTTGCTCAACGAGCCCCCGGCCCGTGCCTTTATCTCGGAGCGGATCGTGGCGTGGCTGAAGAGCGATCACCCCAGGAAGGAGCGGCTGCTTCCCACCGAGTGGATCGGGAGCAATGGCGCTGACATGATTTCCGCGGCGCTGAGCCGTGTGCTGACCCAGATCGAGGGCGATGCCGATCACGCGCTGCGCAAGCGCTTCGATGCGGCCGTGCGGCGTTTGATTCAACGGCTGAAGCACGATGCCACATTCCACGCCAAGGCCGAGGCGCTGAAGGCGCACCTGAAGCAGGATGGGACGCTGAACGCCTATGTCGGCGGGCTTTGGGCCGGGTGGCGCGATGGGTTCAAGCGCGACCTGGCGCGCGAGGATTCCGCCACGCACCGCAAGGTGGCGGCGGCGGGCCAGTGGATCGGCGCGGAGCTGGCGCGCAACGCGTCCCTGCGCGCATCGCTCAACGATCACCTGCGCGATGCGGCGCGCAACATGGCGCCGGACTTTGCGGAGTTCATCACGCGGCATATCAGCAGCACCATCCGCGGTTGGGATGCGCGCGACATGTCCAGGCAGATCGAGCTGAACGTGGGCAAGGACCTGCAGTACATCCGCATGAACGGCACGGTGGTCGGCGGGCTGATCGGCGCGGCGCTGTACCTGATCGCGCAGCTGCCGGCGTGGCTCGCCCGCTAGGCCTTTGTGTTGCCTTGCCAGCCAGAACCGGTCAGGGCTGCTTGCAATCGTGGTTCAATAGTCCCCGTGCTTATTTTTTTGCAGTGAACCATCATGACCCTGATCGACATCAAGACGCTCCAGCAAGCGGCCGCCGCATTTGGCGAGGCCCGCGGCTGGGGCAAGTATCACAGCCCCAAGAACCTGGCCATGGCGCTGAGCGTGGAAGTGGCCGAACTGGTCGAGATCTTCCAGTGGAAGACGGAGGAGGAGGCGCGCGGCATCATGTCCACGGACGAGCGCGCGCACGTGGAGCAGGAGCTGGCGGACATCACGATCTACCTGGCGCAGTTGCTGACCGCGCTCGATGTTGACCTGAACGCGGCGGTGAAGGCCAAGATGGAGATGAATGCGGTGAAGTATCCGGCGAAGACGGGCGGCACGGATTGAGGTGAGGGGCGCCAGGGCAGCGGCGCCGGGGCCGTGGCGCCGCCCGGGAGGCCTTCTGCCCGCCACGCGCCGCGCGATGCAATTCCGGTGCCCCTCTTTCTCACCGTTCCATCCCGGGCCACATGCCGGTAGACTTTGGTCGTTGCATCGGGGCCATGCCAGTCATTCGCCGCCGATGCCGCATCGCTGGTCCCCATCCCCCGTTCCGGCCGGACATTCCCGGCCGCTTCCATGCTGGAGCCCCCGCACCGCCATGAAGATCCTGATCGCACGACTGAACCACGAAACCAATACCTTCTCGCCGGTGGCGACGCCGCTGTCGTCCTTTCAGCCGCAATACGGCGAGGACGCGTATCGGGCGAGCAAGGGCACGCGCACGGCCATCGGTGCCTTTATCGACCTGGCCGAGGCGGCTGGCGCGGAGCTGGTGGTGCCGGTCACGGCCAGCGCCAACCCGAGCGGGCGCGTGGCGGCCGATGCGTATGCGGCCTTGTGCGATGCCATCGTGTCGGCAGCGCCCGGGTGCGATGCCGTGATGCTCGACCTGCACGGCGCCATGGTCGCGCAGAACAGCGACGACGGCGAGGGTGAGCTGCTGGCGCGCCTGCGCGACGTGCTGCCGCACGCGCCGATTGCCGTTGCGCTGGACCTGCACGGCAACGTGACGCAGGCCATGATCGATCACGCGGATATCGCGGTCAGCTTCAAGACCTATCCGCACGTGGACATGTACGAGACCGGCGAGCACGCCGGCCGCCTGCTGATGCGCATGCTCGAGCAAAAGGCGCGGCCCGCGCTGGCCTGGCGGCGCCTGCCGATGGTCACGCACACACTGCGCAGCAATACCGGCGAAGGCGCGATGCAGCGCGCGGTGGCGGCGGCCAGGCAGGCCGAGGCCGACGGCATGCTGGCGGTGTCGGTGCTGGCCGGCTTCGGGCTGGCGGATATCGCGGCGCCTTGCCTGAGCGTGCTGGTGGTGGCCGACGGCGGCCAGGCTGCGGCGCAGGCGGCGGCCGACAAGCTTGCCGCGCAGATCTGGGCGGAGCGCGCGGGCTTTGTCTATGAGAGCGAGCCGCTGGCGGAATCGATTGCGCGCGCCGCGCAGCTGGCCGCGCAGGGCGGCAGCGGGCCGGTGCTGTTGCTGGACCATGGCGACAACTGCATGTCGGGCGGCACCTGCGACGATATGCAGGTCCTGCGCGAAGCCTTGCGGCAGGGATTGTCCGGCATCGCCGTGGGGCCGGTATGCGACCCGCAGGCTGTAGCCGCGATGATCGAGGCAGGCGTGGATGCCAGCGTGACGTTGCCGGTGGGCAACAAGGTGCCGCTGACCCAGCTTGGCATCTTCCCGACGCCGCTGAGCCTGAGCGGCCGGGTGGCCGCCATCAGCAATGGTGAATACGTGATCAGCGGCCCGACCTACACCGGCGCGCGCATCCGCATGGGCCGCACCGTGCTGCTCGATATCGGCGCGGCGCAGGTGGTGGTGACCGAGACCCCGCAGGAGCACTGGGACCTGGGCATCTTTACCCATATCGGCGTGGATCCCCTGGCGCAGCGTTTCCTGTTGCTGAAGTCGCGCATGTACTGCCGGCCGGTGTTCGTGCCGATCGCAAAGGCGGTGGTGGAGTGCGATGGCGGTGGCGTGACGAGTTCGCGCTACGCGCAGTTCCCGTTTGCGCGTCTGACGCGGCCGGTGTATCCGCTGGAGGCGGACGTGACCTTGGGCGCGTAGCTAACGCGCGGCGGCCGGAGTGGGCAAGTCCTGATGCCCTCCTTGTGCCGCCGCTGGCAAACGGCTACAGGTCAGTGGCCCTTGCCCAGCGCCGCATCGATCGCCTCCAGCAGGCGCGGATCGTTCGCCGCGACGTCCGGCGCGAAGCGCGCTACCACCTTGCCTTCCCGGTCGATCAGGAACTTTTCGAAGTTCCACAGCACATCGGTGGCGTTCTCCGGGTTCACGCCGTAGCCCTTCAGGCGCTCACGGAAAGGGCCGTCGCCGATGGCGGCCGGCTGGGCTTGCGTCAACGCCGCGTACAGCGGATGCTGGTCCGGCCCGAGCACCGACACCTTCGAGAACATCGGGAAGTGCACGTCGTAGGTCAGCTTGCAGAATTCCTGGATCTGCGCCTCGTCGCCCGGTTCCTGGCCCTTGAAGTTGTTGGCCGGGAATCCCAGCACTTCCAGGCCCTCGGCGCGCTTGGCCTGGTACAGCGCTTCGAGCCCTTCGTACTGGGGCGTCAGGCCGCACTTCGATGCCACGTTCACAACCAGCAGCACACGAGCGCGAAAATCCGCGAGCCGGCTGTCGGTACCGTCGATGCGTTTCAGGGGGATGTCGTACAAGGTGCTTGCCATTTTTCGTCCTTACGTGATCGCTACGGATTCCATGGAGCCGACAGTATGCGGGGCCTGGATGATTCTTGCTCGGCACGTCGCGGGTCGGTGGGGGGCGGAGGCAAGGAGCGGGGTGCAGCGCGCCAGCCCGCGAGGTATCTGCTGATCTGGCGCGCCACCAGCCGAATCACCGCCACTGCGCGCAACCGCACACCCATTCCCCCGCAGTATTTCCTAAACTGCAAGACACTCGCCATTACGGCCGGCGCTCCCGCGCTGGCGCTTCCGCCATGCCGCGCCTTGTCTTTGCTTCTGCGATCCAGCGCCATATCCCGAGCCCGGAGCGGGAAGTGCCCGCGGCTACCGTCTGCGCCGCGCTGGAGATGGCGTTTCGGGAGCAGCCGGAGTTGCGCGGCTATATCCTCGATGATCAGGGCCAGTTGCGCCGGCACCTGGCGGTGTTTGTGGATGGCTCGGCCATTCGCGACCGCCGGCGCATGAGCGATCGCGTGGGCGCCAGCAGCCAGATCTTTGTGGTGCAGGCGCTGTCAGGCGGTTGACGGCTTGCCGCTGAAGGCTCGGCGTTCAAGCGTGGAGGTCAGCATGAACGATCAACTGCTCATTGGCACGCGCAAGGGCTTGTTGATGCTGCGGCGCGACAGCGCGCTCGGCTGGCATCAGGAGTCGGTGCATTTTCTGGGCGAGCCCGTCAGCATGACGCTGGCCGATCCGCGTGACGGTGCCTTGTATGCGGCACTTAACCTTGGGCATTTTGGCGTTAAGCTATGGCGGCGCAGGGCGCGCGGCGTGCCGTGGGAGGCTTGCGCGGTGCCGGTTTATCCGCCCCAGCCAGAGCCGGATCCGTCCAGGGAAGCGGCCGTGCCGGGCGTACCCATCCCTGCGCAAACCGGCGATCCCGCGGTTGCCGCGCCGCCGGTGCCGTGGTCTTTGCAGCAGATCTGGTCGATGGAAACCGGCGGGGCTGATGAGCCCGGCGTGCTGTGGGCCGGCACCTTGCCGGGTGGCTTGTTCCGCTCTGGCGACGGCGGCGCCAGCTGGGCGCTGAACCGGCCGCTGTGGGACCGCCCCGAGCGCAGCGAGTGGTTCGGCGGCGGCTACGATGTGCCGGGCATCCACTCCATCTGCGTGGATCCGCACGATAGCCGCCACGTCACCGTGGCCGTGTCGTGCGGCGGTGTGTGGCAGACGCGCGATGGTGGCGGGAACTGGGCCTGCACGGCGAGCGGCATGGTGGCCGACTACATGCCACCGGAGCGGCGGGAGGACGGCAATATCCAGGATCCGCACCGGCTGGCGCAATGTGCCGGCCATCCGCATGCGATGTGGGTGCAGCACCATGGCGGGATCTTTCGCTCCGGCGATGCGGGCATGCACTGGCAACGCTTGCAAGCCAAGCCGTCGAGCTTTGGCTTTGCGGTGGCGGCGCATCCGCGCAGGCCCAATACCGCGTGGTTCGTGCCGGCAGACAAGGATGCATGCCGCGTGCCGGTGGACGGCAAGCTGGTGGTCACCCGCACACGCGACGGAGGGGTGAGTTTCGAGGCATTCTCCGAGGGGCTGCCCGCGGCGCCGTCGTATGACCTGATCTACCGGCACGGGCTGGCGGTGGACCATACCGGCGAGCGGCTTGCCATGGGGTCCACCACCGGCAGCCTGTGGATATCGGAGAGCGGCGGGGAGCGCTGGAAGCTGTTCTCGGCACATCTGCCGCCGATTTACTGCGTGCGCTTTGTTTGAGTTGTCCGCGCCAGGGGTAAATAGAGGCCGGGAGGCGACAAATTGACGACAGAAGCGCGGCAGCCAGCCCGGTATAATCCGGCATGACCTCAAGCCCTACCCAATCCGCAGCGCCCGCCGCTGCCGGCGCCTCTTTCTCCAAACTGCCCCTTTCGCCCGCCACGCTGGCGACGCTGGAGCAGCTCGGCTACCAGACCATGACCCCGATCCAGGCGGCCAGCCTGCCGATCGCGCTGGCCGGCCAGGACCTGATCGCGCAGGCCAAGACCGGCAGCGGCAAGACCGCCGCCTTCGCGCTGGCGCTGCTCAACCGGCTCGATGCGCGCCGTTTCGACGTGCAGGCGCTGGTGCTGTGCCCCACGCGTGAACTGGCCGACCAGGTCACGCAGGAAATCCGCCGCCTGGCGCGCGCGGAAGAAAACATCAAGATCCTGACGCTGTGCGGCGGCTCGCCGATGCGCCCCCAGGCCGACAGCCTGGCGCATGGCGCACATATCGCCGTGGGCACGCCCGGCCGCATCATGGATCACCTGGAGCGCGGCACGCTGAACCTGGATGCGCTCAACACGCTGGTGCTGGACGAAGCCGACCGCATGCTCGACATGGGCTTCTTCGACGACATCGCCTATGTGGCGAGCCACTGCCCCAAGGAGCGCCAGACGCTGCTGTTCTCGGCCACTTATCCCGAAGGCATCGCCAAGCTCAGCCAGCAGTTCCTGCGCAAGCCGCGCGAGGTCAAGCTGGAAGAGCAGCACGACGACAGCAAGATCCGCCAGCGCTTCTTCGAGGTGGCCGACAGCGACCGCCTGAACGCCGTGGGCCTGCTGCTCAACCATTTCCGCCCGGTCAGCACGCTGGCCTTCTGCAACACCAAGGCCCGCTGCCGCGACCTGGTCGACCTGCTGCGCGCGCAAGGCTTCGAAGCCCTGGCGCTGCACGGCGAGCTGGACCAGCGCGAGCGCGACCAGGTGCTGGTGCAGTTCGCCAACCGCAGCTGCTCGGTGCTGGTCGCCACCGACGTGGCCGCGCGCGGGCTGGACATTGCCCAGCTCGAAGCGGTGATCAACGTCGACGTCACGCCCGACCCCGAGGTCTATGTCCACCGCATCGGCCGCACCGGACGCGCGGACCAGGATGGCTGGGCGCTTAGCCTGGCGAGCATGAACGAGATGGGCCGCGTGGGCAATATCGAGCAGGCCATGGGCGCCGAGATGGAGTGGCAGCCCTTGTCCGACCTGACTCCCGCCAGCAACGAGCGCCTGCTGCCCCCCATGGTCACGCTGCAGATCCTTGGCGGGCGCAAGGAAAAGATGCGCCCCGGCGACATCCTCGGCGCGCTCACCGGCGACGCAGGCTACGCCAAGCACCAGATCGGCAAGATCAACGTGATGGACATGTCCACCTACGTGGCGGTCGAGCGTTCGATCGGGCGCGAGGCGATGCGCAAGCTGAATGACGGCACAGTGAAGGGCAAGCGCGTGAAAGTGCGCATGCTGACGGAATAACGGTGGCCGCGACGCTGCTGTCCCCGCGCATGGCGCGCTCGCCCTGCCCGCTTGGTGCTGCCCGATGAAAACGCCGAAGCGGCTGCAGCCGCTGGTCGAAGACGGCCTGGTCGATGAGGTGTTGCGCCAGTTGGTGAGTGGCAAGGAAGCCACCGTCTATGTGGTGCGCAGCGGTGGCGAGATCCGTTGCGCCAAGGTCTACAAGGATGCCGCGCAACGCAGCTTCCGCCAGGCCTCGACCTACCAGGAAGGGCGCAAGGTCAAGAACAGCCGGCAGGCGCGCGCCATGGAAAAAGGCACGCGCTACGGGCGCAAGGTGGCGGAAGAAGCCTGGCACAACGCGGAGGTGGATGCGCTGTACCGCCTTGCCGCCGCCGGCGTGCGCGTGCCCACGCCGCATCTGTGCTTCGAGGGCGTGCTGCTGATGGAGCTGGTGGTGGATGCCCAAGGCAATGCCGCGCCGCGCCTGAACGACGTGGCGCTGAGCCCGGAGCAGGCGGTGGCATTCCACGACGCGCTGATCGAGCAGGTGATCCTGATGCTGGGCGCCGGCGTGGTGCACGGCGACCTCTCCGAATTCAACATCCTGGTGGATGCCGACGGCCCGGTCATCATCGACCTGCCGCAGGCGGTGGATGCCGCCGGCAACAGCGAAGCCAGCGCCATGCTGGAGCGCGATGTGGATAACCTTGCGTTTTACTTCGGCCAGTTTGCGCCGGCGCTCAACGGTACGCAGTACGGCAAGGAAATCTGGGCGCTTTACCAGGCCGGCTTGCTGCATCCTGGCGTGAAGCTGACCGGCCAGGTTGCCGTGGACGACACCCCGGTGGACGTGCAAGCCGTGCTGGCGGAAGTCGAAGACGTGATCCTGGAAGAAGAGGCGCGCCAGCGCTACCTGCAAAGCGCGGAGTGACTGGCTGGCCGGATCATCATCCGGCCATTCGGTCATTCGTCATTCTTCGGTCATCCGGGCGCGGTCATTTGATCGCTCGCTTCCATCGAGCCGCACCACATACCCCGCCTTCGGCTCGCTCCCACCTGCCACCAGGCTCGCAATCCTGTCCTGCGCGGCGCCGAAGCCCTGCGCTTCGATCAGCGTCAGCCAGCCGTTCGCCGGCGCCTTCACGTAATCGATAAATGCGCGCTGTGCCGCGTTGAAGCGCCGGTTCACGCCTTCGGGCCCCCAGTCGGCATTGCGCTTGCGGATCTGCATCGGCGCGAAGTAGAACTCTGGCTTGGGTCCGGGCAGGCCGGTATCGCGCAGGAAGCCCGTGTTCTGCGCCGAGCCGGCAAAGCAGTCGTACACCAGTGCGCCGCCAAAGTGATGGTGCACGCGTGCGCGCAGCGCTTCGTCGCCGGAAAAGTCCACGTAGAGCGTGGGCGCGTCGGTGGGGAGTGTTTCCAGGTCGTCGTAGCCGACCACTTCCGCGTAGCAGCCAAGGCCTTCGACAAAGGGGCGGTTGCGCGCCGAGGTAATGGCGGCCAGCGAGATGCCGGGGAGGTCGCGCAGGCAGAACGCGGTGCCATAGGCGGTTTTGCTGGAGGCGCTGGACACCACCAGCCGCGTGGCGCCGAAGAAGCGGTTGTCCTCGAGGAAGTCGGCCAGCATGAACGACGTGATGAACAGCGGCCGGTACAGCATCTGGTAGTTTTCCAGCTCGGGCGCATAGGCGGCGTCATGGGTCACGCGGGTGTACTGGTTGTAGGCGGAGGTCAGGGGCCGGCGGTGCTCGAGGGCATCGTAGAAGCCGCGCTCGGTCACGCGCTCGGGCTGCATGCGGATATGGCTGGCGATGGGGAAGTAGCCGTAGAAGCGCTCGCCCGCCGCCACGCCGGGCACCTTGGAGTCCACCACATCGGCAAAGCCCCACACCGGCATATGGCCCCATTCTTGTTGCCCGGTGGGAAAGAACTGCCAGTAGTTCATGGCGTCGCCGAAGGCGGCGTAGGTGATGTTGTTGGTGGTGAGCGCGAAGCGGTCGATCTTCAGCAGCACTTCGCCGGGGGCGGCGTCGGTGCGTTCCCGGCGCGCTTCCAGCTGGCTTTCATTTAGGGCATGCTTGCGTGTCAGCAGGCGGGTGACCGTGAGCGATTGTTCGGCGCGGTCGTCGTGATTGCCGTGGTTGCTGCCGTGATTGCTGTGCGTTGCCTGATCCATCTTCTGTCCCATTTTCTGTCCCACTTTTTGTCCCTTTTTTACCGTCGAGGTCGATGCCACCAATGTATCGCCGCAAGCCGGCCGCCGGGTTCGGAAACGCGGGCGCCGCTGCCGAGCCGGCGCAGGCGCCTGCCAGGCCGCTGAAACGCCCGTCGCAGCAGCGTGCGCGCTTCACCGTGGACGCCATCTACGAGGCCTTTGTTCGGATATGGCGGGCGCGTGGCTGGGACGGCGTGACCACGCGCGCCGTGGCGCTGGAGGCCGGGTGTTCCGTAGGCACCCTGTACGAGTACTTCCCCAACAAGGAGGCGCTGCTCTCTGGCTATGTGCGGCACACCATCGAGCGGCTGCTGGCGCGCATCGAGGCCGAGGTGGCGTGCGCGCCCGGGCTGGACTGGCGCACGCGCGTCCAGCGCCTGGCACGGCTGACCTGCGGCGCCGACGATGCCTCGCTGGAGGGCTTCGAGCACGAGATGCTCGTGCTCGAAGCGCGCATCGCCGAGACCAGGCATCACCGCCGTGTGTTCGATGAGTTGTACGCGGCCTGGCAGCGTGCGCTGGCGGCATGCCCGGATTTGCCGGGCGCGCCGGACGCCGCCACGGTGCGCGGCCTGCTGGAGGCGGTCTGGGGCGCGCGCCGCTATCGCCTGCTGTTGCAGGCTGCCGAGTCCTCGCGGGCGGCTTGGGTGGTGCAGATGGAGCGGCTTTGCCTGCTGGCGCTGGGGGCCGCGCCGCTAACTTCGGACTCTATGGACTCTATGGACTCTACGGACTCTACGGACTCTATAGATTCTGCGGGTCGCTCCTGAACCCCACCTTCTTGTGCGTGCCGTCGCAGAACGGCTTGTTGCCCGACTGGCCGCAGCGGCAAAACCAGGCCTCGGTCATGCGGGTGATGGTTCTGCCGGTGCCGCTGATCACTTCAAGATTGCCCTTGACGTGCAGCGGTCCGTTGGGGATGGGATGGATATCTAGCGGCCCATCGCGCTGCGCCAGCGGCTCCGATGCCACGGTGGCGGCCTCCCCGGTGGCGACGAAACCCGCGCTGGCGTGGCTGCTGTCGCACAGGGGCTTGTTGCGCGAAGCGCCGCAGCGGCACAGCGTCAGGCGAAAGCCGGCGGGCTGGCCATCGATGGTGATGGCGGCGCGCAGCGCCAGCGGGCCGTTCTCGAGCACGCGCACCACATTGACCGGGGGCGCCGCCTCGCCTGGGGAGTCGTCAACGTTCTGGTAGCTGATGGCGCCCGATGGGCAGTTGTGCGCAATCTCCGCGATTTCCTCGGCGCTGGCGTTGTCGGGGTGGATCCACTCGCCCTCCACGCCGGGCACGAACACATCCGGGCGGTCCAGCACGCAGTGGCGCGAATGGATGCAGCGGCTATCGTCGAAGAGCACGATGACGCGCTTGCCGGCAACGGACTCGGTGGCCATGGCTGGCCCTCCTGCGCATTGCGCGCCAGGTGGCGCGCGCTCTTCTCTTTATAGCGCTTGCCGGCGGGTTTGCGCAGTGCTTTTCAGCGGCTTTGTCTTTTTACAAAGATTCGTGTGCGTCACCCTGTAAGGCATGCGCGCGTGGTGCTAATCTGAGAGCGATTGGCAGCGGCGCGGTGCGCAGGTGCCCTGTCAGGCGCTCCCGCGGTCGCGCGGGTCGTGTTGCAATCCGTTGGGATCGAACAAGGAGTGGGTGATGAAAACCGCACGGCAGGTTCTTGAGTCCAAACCGACCCAGGCTATCTACAGCATTCCCCCTGGCGCCACAGTTTATGCTGCGCTGCAACTGATGGCGGAAAAAGCCATTGGCGCGTTATTGGTGATCGAGCGCGGCGATATCGTTGGGATTTTGAGCGAGCGGGATTATGCGCGCAAGGTGATCCTGATGCAGCGGACTTCCCGGGAGACCTTCGTTCGCGACATCATGACGTCGGCGGTGATCTATGTGCGCGGGGATCAGAGTACCGATGAGTGCATGGCGTTGATGACGCAGCATCGGTTGAGGCACTTGCCGGTGATGGACGGCGATACCCTGGTGGGGATGTTGTCGATCGGGGATCTGGTCAAGGATATTATTTCCGAGCAGAAATTCATCATCGACCAACTGGAGCACTACATTAGCGGGACGCCGCATCTCAAGCTCTGATCTCATTGCCCGGGGATTCCTGGTTGAAGGGCGCTGGTGAGCGGCGCCCCATACGGCCTTGGCACATCTTCATGGCTCGCTTCGCTCCGTGCGGCGGGTGGCTTGTCAGGCGTTGCCCAATCTGGCCCCGCTGTATCGGGTACGCTCCTGTCGCTGCCGGCGACAAAAAACCGCAAGATTTTCGTTTTTTCGCTTCGTGCCGGCTTGCTGGCAGATAGCCGCTCGTATTGAGCAGAAGTGCGCATGTTCCGGTAAAAAGCACGTCTGCGCCGCATCAGAAACCAACTTAGTGCCGCACTCCATATTTGGTATCCGCATATAATTATGCATTCACTGAATTAGGCCCGCCCGGGCCGTGCAGGCGGCATCTGCCAGCTCGTGGCAGTGCTCGATTCGCGCAGCGCCGGGTACGCGTCAAATCGGTTGATTTCAATTTTGTGGTCATGTTCCCCGATGTAGGCTGACAAACGAGGTGGTTTGTTGGTGGTTGGGCGCAACGTTGGTTGCTCATGACTACGCGCCCTGCTGCCTCCGATGTCTTCCTCCACGCCTGCTTCATCTGCTGCTTCTGCTGCTTCTGCTGTTGCCACCCCTGCCCTGAGCCACCAGGCCATCATGCGAGTGATCGGCGGGATCATCCTTTGCATCTTGCTGTCTGCGCTGGACCAGACGGTGGTGATTCCGGCGGTGCCGGCGATTGCCAATGACCTGAACGGGTTCGGCCATCTGTCGTGGATCGTGACGGCCTACCTGATCACTTCCACCGTTTCCACGCCCTTGTACGGCAAGCTGTCGGATACCTATGGCCGGCGCCGGCTGCTGATGCTGGCGATCGCGCTGTTCATCCTGGCCTCGGTGGCGTGCGCGATGGCGGCGACGCTGGAGCAGCTGATCCTGTTCCGCGCGCTGCAAGGCATTGGCGGTGGCGGCTTGATGTCGCTGGCGCAGGCGGCGATCGCGGATGTGGTGGCGCCGCGCCAGCGTGGGCGTTACCAGGGTTACCTGGCGACCGTGTGGGCGGTGGCTTCCATTGCCGGCCCGCTGGTGGGGGGCTGGACTTCGGATCATCTGTCGTGGCGCTGGCTGTTCTGGATCAATGTGCCGCTGGGGCTGCTGGCCATGTTCATGTGCTATCGGGGCTTAAGCCAGTTGCAGGTGCGTGGCGGCTCGGCGCGGGTGGACTGGGGCGGCGCGTTGCTGCTGACGGTTTCCATCGTGGCCTTCCTGCTGGCGATGAGCTGGGGCGGCGATGTCTATGACTGGATCTCGCCGCAGATCGCTGGCCTGGCGCTGCTGGCCTTGGTGGCGGTGGCCGCGCTGGTCTGGCAGGAGCGCCGCGCGGGCGACCCGATGCTGCCGCCGCGGCTGTTTGGCAACCGCGCTTATGTGCTGGGCGTGGCCGCGTCCGCGATGGCTGCGCTGAATATCTTCTTGTGCATCTTCGCGCTGCCGCTGCATTTCCAGCTGGTGCGCGGCGCCGACGCGTCGGAGTCCGGCTTGCTGGTGGTGCCGTTCCTGCTCTCCACGGTGGCGGGCAATTTCATCGTGGCCGGGCTGGCCCCGCGCCTGGGGCGCATGCGCGGCATCCTGACCGGTGGTTTCATCGCGGCGGCGCTGGGCTTGCTGGCGCTCGTGGTGATTTCGCCGTCCACCCCGCTGGCGCTGGTGTTGCTGGCGATGATGCTGGCCGGCGTGGGGCTGGGCATGACCATGGTCGGCACCTTGATGACGGTGCAGAACGTGCTGGAGCGCCGCGATACCGGCGCCGGCACCGGCGCGCTGCTGGTGCTGCGCTCGCTGGGCAGCGCCTTTGGCGGCGCGCTGGCCGGCACCTTGCTGACGCTGGAATTTCGCAATGCCCTGCACGCTTGCGGCGTGACGCAGGCGCTGGACCTGGGTGCGCTGCGCCACGGCAGTGAGGCGCTGGCCCATCTCTCTCCTGCGGTGCGGGATGTGCTCACGGGCGGCGTGGAGTCGGGCTTCCGGCTGATTTTTGCCGTGGGTACCGTGGCCGCGCTGCTGGCGCTGGTAATCGTGCGCCGCATGCCGGACGTGGCGTTGCGCAGCAGCGTGACCGAGCACGCGGCCACGCTGGCCATGGAGTAAGCGGGGGGGAGGCTTGCGCATCCATTTCACGCCCAACGGCGTAAACTACGGACAGACCATCTCCGGAGTTTCCTACATGCGCAGCCTTCCCGAACAGCGCTCACGCGCCCTGCAACGCATCGCCTTGTCCGGCGCGTTGGTCCTGGCTGCCGCCGCCGCTGTTGTCGCCACGCCGCGCCTTGCGCATGCCGCCGATGCCCCGGCGGCCACCGCCGCCAAGCCGGCCGGCGCCTGCCCGGCCTCGCTCAACTTCAAGTTCCCCCGCCTGCAGGACGAAGCGCCGCAAAACCTCTGCCAGTACGCCGGCAAGGTCGTGGTGGTGGTCAATACGGCCAGCTATTGCGGCTTTACCCCGCAATATGAAGGGCTGGAGGCGCTGTACGCCAAGTACCGTGAACGCGGGCTGGTGGTGCTGGGCTTCCCGTCGAACGACTTTTCGCAGGAGCCGGGCTCTTCCAAGGAGATCGCCGACTTTTGCTACAACACCTATGGCGTGAAATTCCCGATGCTGGGCAAGTCGCACGTGCGCGGCAGCGATGTCAATCCCATGTACGCGCTGCTGGCCAAGCAGTCCGGCACCACGCCCAAGTGGAATTTCTACAAGTATGTGATCGACCGCAACGGCCAGGTGGTGGGCAGCTATAACAGCCTGACCAAGCCCGACGACAAGCAGTTCGTGAGCAAGATCGAGCAACTGCTGGACGGCGCGCGCTAAGAGGCCATTTCAAAAAGATTCTGGCGTCGTTGCGCGGCCTTGCCGTACCAGTTGTACTGTCTGCGGCCGCGCGCCTAGCCAGAACCGCTTCGCTTCATTTTGAAACAGCCTCTAAGCCACCAGGCTGCACGATTCGATCCCTTCTTGACCAGCGTCAAGCCGCCAGGGCGCCGCCATCGCTACTTTCGCCGCTTTGGGGAGAGACAGACGATGGCCATCACGCTATACGACGCCGGCGGGCACACCTGCCTGCTGTTTTCGGACCTGGTCGAGGAGGAGCACGGCGAGGTGGTGCAGACCAACCAGTTCCTGATCGTCGACGCCGGCCACGGCGCGCTGATTGATCCGGGCGGGCACATGACCTACGGCGAGCTGTACCTTGCCATCAGCCGCTACTTTCCGCCCAAGCAGCTTGATTACGTGCTGGCGTCGCATGCCGATCCGGATATCGTGGCCTCGGTCGGGCGTTGGCTGACCGCCTCCGATAGCCGCATCCTGATCTCGCGCGTCTGGGCGCGGTTCTTGCCGCATTTCTGCCAGGCGGGCAAGACGGAAGGGCGCATCGTTACCATCCCCGATGCCGGCATGCCGATCGTGCTGGGCAACTGCACGTTGCTGGCGGTGCCGGCACATTTCCTGCACTCGGAGGGCAACTTCCAGTTCTACGATCCCATCAGCAAGATCCTGTTCTCCGGCGACCTGGGCGCGGCCATGACCAGCGCGCGGGAAGCCGGCGCGGTGGTGAGCGATTTTGCCGCGCACACCCACGCCATGCTGCCCTTCCACCGGCGCTACATGAGCGGCAACCGCGCGTGCCGGCTTTGGGCCAACATGGCGCGCGGGCTGGATATCGAGTGGATCGTGCCGCAGCACGGCCCGTCGTTTCGCGGCAAGGCGATGGTGGCGCAGTTTATCGACTGGGTCTCCACGCTCGAGTGCGGGCTGGACCTGCTCAGCCAGGACAACTACAGGCTGCCGCCTCTCACCACAGCGCCAGCCTGACGCCCGGCACCGGTTGCACGATCAATCGCGCGCCAGCCCCTCGGCCACCAGCGCCTCGTGCACCTTGGGCCGCGCGGCCACGCGCGACAGGTAGGCCTGCAGCGCGGGGTAAGGGTTGAGCGGCATGCTCAGGAGATTGGCCCAGTTGGCGACGGCGAAGCAGTAGGCGTCGGCCACGGTGAATTGCGTGCCGCACAGGTAGTCCCGCGTGGCCAGGTGCCGGTCCAGCTCGGCGAAGCGCAGCGCCACCTTGGCCTTGCAATCCTCGCGCGTGCTCTGCGCGGTTTCCTTGTGCCACAGCCACGGGCTGAAGACCTTGTGCAGCTCGGTGGAGACCAGCGTCAGCCAGCCCACCGCTTCCAGGCGCGCCCTGGTGCCGGCCGCCGGCAGCAGCGCCTTGCCCGGGGCAAGGTCCGCCACGTATTGCAGCAGCGATGCGGCTTCGGTGTGGCGCGAGCCATCGTCCAGTTGCAGCATCGGCACGTAGCCGCGCGGGCTTACCGCGTAGAAGTCGTCGCTGCCGTTTTCCGGCTCGCTCAGCTTGTGCCTGGCCAGGTCGACCTTGGCGAGCGAAAACGGCAGGCCGGCTTCGCGCAGTGCGATATGTACGGCCAGGGAGCAAGCGCCAGGGGCGTAGTAGAGCTTCATCGGGTGGTCCTCGCTGTTTTGGGTTCGGGTTCGGGTTCGGTTTTTCAGGGTTTGCCGCCACGCCTTGTGGTGGCAGTGCAGGCAGTCTAGGATTGCGAAAGCGCAATCACAATGCGCACTCTTGCAAGTCATGACTGCAAATTTGCAACGAATATCTCTTGAACATACCCTACCAGCTCTCTTCCCCTGACCTCGACGTGGTGCTGGCGCTGGTGCGTGGCGCCACGCTGGCCGAAGCCGGGCGCCGGCTCGGGCTTGATGCCTCCACCGTGTTCCGTGCGCTGCAGCGCATCGAGAAAGGGCTGGGGCGGCGCTTGTTCGAGCGCAGCCGCGCGGGTTACCTGCCGACCGAACTCGCCCAGCAGTTCGCACAGCATGCTGAACGCATCGAGGCCGAGTTGGAGGCGGCGCGCGCCCATGCCTCGGTGTCGGCCGGCACGGTGTCGGGCCTGGTGCGCATCACCACCACCGATACCGTGCTGCATGGCATGGTGCTGCCGGCACTGGCACCGCTCGGGCGCCGGCATCCCGGGCTGAGCTTCGAGCTGATCGCCACCAATGAGCTGGTCAGCCTGACTCGGCGCGATGCCGACATCGCCGTGCGCGCCACGCGCCATCCGCCCGATCACCTGATCGGCAAGTGCCTCGGCCCCTTGCGCGTGGCGGTGTTTGCGGCGCGGGAGCTGGTGGAGGCGGCCGGCATCGCGATTCCCGGGCACGGCGGCGCCGTCGACCTTGCCGCGCTGGCCACGCTGCCCTGGATTGCGCCGGACGAGGCCATGCCCGATCACCCGTCGGTGCGCTGGCGCCGCAAGCACCTGCCGCGCGTGGTGCCGCAGTACCGCGTCAACAGCATCGCCGGCGTGCTCGAAGGCGTCGAGGCAGGGCTGGGCGCCGGCATTGTTTCGCTGATGATCGGGCGGCGCAGCGGCAAGCTGGTGGCGCTCACCGGCACGCTGGACGAGTGCGACACCGACCTGTGGTTGCTGACACATCCCGAGTCCCGGCATCTGCGGCGCATCGCCACTGTGGTCAGCCACCTGGCGGAACACGTCAGGCTGGATGCGTAGGGCTGCGAGAACTTGCGCTCACGGCGTGGCCAGCGCGGCCAGCGCGGCGGGAATGGCGCTGGCCAGAAAATCGTAGACCGCGCGGATGCGCGCGCTGCCGCGGATTTCCCGGTGCACGGTGAGCCAGACCGGCAGTGGTGGAATGGACAATTCGGGCAGCACCGTGCGCACGCGCGCATCGCCGGCGGCGATATAGCGCGCCGCAAAGCCCACGCCCAGGCCGGCGCGGATCGACTGCCACAGCACGATGTCGTCATCGCTGCGCACCGCAAACGCCTCGCGCGTGATCTCCGCGCCCATGGCGCGAAAGGCGCGCAGGATCGCGTCGTCGTGGTCGTAACCGATCAGGTCGAAGCGCGGCAGGTCCTGCGCCGTGCGCGGCACGCCCTTGCGCCGCAGGTAGTCCTCATGGGCGCAGGTACATAGCGCCACCGACGCCACCTTGCGCGTGATCAGCGATGCCTGCACTGGCCGCACCATGCGGATGGCGATATCGGCCTCGCGCCGCAGCAGGTTGCTGACGGCGTTGGACGACACCACTTCGATGGCGAGTTGCGGCTCGCGCAGGCGCAGGTCCGCCAGCAGCGGCGGCAGCAGGTAGCTGGCCACCGCGCGGCTTGCGGAGATGCGCACCGTCCCCGCAATGCCCGCCTGGCCGCGCGCCAGCGCGCGCGCGACCGCGTCCGCGCCCTGCTGCATCACCCGCGCATGCCCGGCGATGGCGCGCGCAGCCTCTGTCGGCTGCAGGCCGTGGCCGGTGCGCTCGAACAGCGGCACGCCGAGCTGCGCCTCCAGTTGCGCCACGTGGCGCCCCAGCGTGGGCTGGCTGCTGGAAAGCTGGCGCGCCGCGCCCAGCAGGCTGCCGGCCTCCATCACGGCCAGGAAGGAGCGCATCAGCGCCCAGTCGAATGCTTCGGCCATTTTCTCTCTTGCTCCTTGCCTGGCGACCTATTCAAAAATGAATTCGTGTGTTGCATGTTCATGCAATTGTGGCGTAGCGAAGGATTGCCCACAATGGTCTTCAGGCGATGCCGCAAGGAGAACGTAATGCTGGAGAACGCGATGCAGGAGAACAGGATGAGCGATACCGTGTTGATACTCGGCGCCAACGGCCGGCTTGGCCGCACCCTGGTGGATGCTTTTGCGGCGGCCGGCTGGACGGTGCTGGCGCAGGCGCGCCGTGCGCTGGCGGGCACGGCGGCGCACAACGTGCGCGGCCTGGCGATCGATGTGGCGGACACCACCAGGCTGCTCGCCGCCGCGCGCGGCGCCAGCGTGGTGATCAACGCGCTCAACCCGGTCTATACCGAATGGGAGCAGCACGCCGAAGCACTGGCGCGCTGTGGCATGGAGGTGGCGCAGTCGCTGGACGCCCTGCTGCTCTATCCAGGCAACGTCTACAACTTCGGCGAGTCGATGCCGCCGCTGCTGCGCCCCGATACGGCCGAGCGGCCCAGCGCGCGCAAGGGGGAGATACGGCGCGCCATCGAGGCCGGCATGCGCGAGCGTGCGCCCGGGCTGCGCAGCGTGATCCTGCGCGCGGGCGATTTCTTCGGCGGCCCGGGGCGCGGCTCTTGGATGGACCTGGCGATCGCCAAGTCGCTCGATCAAGGCAAGGTGGTCTATCCCGGCCCGCGCGACCGCGCCCATGCGTGGGCCTACCTGCCCGACCTGGCGCAGGCCTTCGTTGCGGTGGCACGGCGCCACGCGGATCTGCGCGGCCATGCCGTGCTGCATTTCGCGGGGAATACGCTAACGGGCGATGAACTGGTGAGCGCGCTGGCCGAAGCCAGCGGCATGGCGCACGCACCGCGCGTGGCCGGCATGCCATGGTGGCTGATTCGCGCAGGCGCTGCGGTGGTGCCCATGTGGCGCGAGCTGGCCGAGATGGCTTACCTGTGGAAGGTGCCGCACGCGCTCGATGGCACGGCGCTGGAAGCCCTGGTGGGCAAGCTGCCGCGCACGCCGCTCAAGCAAGCGCTGCGCGCAAGCCTGGGCGAACTGGGTTTGAGGGTGGCCGCCTGAGTGCGGCGCCAGGCCTGCCCCATGATGTCGGCGCGCGTCACCACGCTGCCAAAATGATGCCGCCAGCGCTTCGCGCCCCCGCAGCGCAACTTAGTCGAGCATCGCCGCCAGCGTCGGCGGCAACCCGTGATTCGGCTTGCGCGGCGGGCGTGCGAAGCTGCCTTGCGCCGCGCCGGTGGGCGCCAGCGCAATCAAGCTCTCGCAATGCCGGATCGCGCTGGACACGCCATCGACCACCGGCACCGGAATCCGGTCCTTGAGCGTGCGTGCGAGCCCGGCCAGCGGCGCGCCGGCCACGATGATCACGTCCGCGCCGTCCTCGTGCACCGCCTTCAGGCTGAGTTCCTCCAGCCGCGCCGCATGATCCTCCTGCACGCTGCCGATATCGCGCAGCGGCTGCTGCAGCGAACGCACGCTGGCCAGCCGCGAGGCCAGCCCATTAGCCGCCACGCACTCGCGGTACCAGGCCTCGATCCGGTGCGAGATCGCAATGATGGAAAAACGCTGCCCGAGCAGGCAGGCGCTGGCCAGCGCTGCCTCTGTCATCCCCACCACCGGCACATTGAACAACTCCTTCAACCCCGCCAGCCCGGGATCGCCAAACGCAGCCACCACCAGTCCATCAAACTGCCCCTGATGCTCTGCCGCCACGCAAGCGGTCGCATAGCCGCCCACCAGCGCCTCGAACCGCGTCTCGATATACGCCACGCCGAACTGCGCCGTCGCCATCGTCAGGGCAGTCCCGGGCGAAGCCGTGCGCAACGCTTCCGCGTGGATCAGCTCGGTAACGCTCTCGGAAATATTGGGATTAACAACAAGAATACGCATGATCATGTCCGGAAAAAATGCCCAGCCAACAGACCCCCAGGGGCCCCCAGGCGATGCGAAGCGAGCCGTGAAGGTGTACCAGGCCGTATGGGGCGAGGGGGTGTCGCCCCATCCGGCGCGCCTTCTTTGCCTACTTTCTTGGCAAGACAAGAAAGTAGGTCGCCGCCCCGCAGGGGTGGTGAAACTGCCTTTGACTTTGAGCCTTTGAAGCTGACGTTGAAGTCAAGCAGTGGAACTCGAAACCAAAACCCCCAAACCTCAAACCAGCGAAGGCGCGCCCGCCGGCAAGAACCTCCCCCGCCCCGGCACCGGCTCCAGATACCTCCCATCCTCCACCAGCAACTCCCCCCGCGAGAAGCAATGCACCGGCCACCCGGTAACTTCAATCCCCTCATAAGGCGTGTAATCCACCGCATGATGCAAAGCGCTATTAGCAATCCGCACCTTGCGCGACGGATCCCACAACGCAATATCGGCATCCGCGCCAACAGCAATCGTTCCCTTGCGCGGATACAAGCCATAGAGCCGCGCCGGCCGGTACGAAGTCAGCTCGACAAACTGATGCAGCGAAAGCCGGCCTTGCGCGATGCCGTTGAACAGCAGCGGCAAGCGCGTCTCGATGCCGGGCACGCCATTGGGAATGTGGTCAAACGGCTGCGCCGTGCCCTCCAGCTTCTTGCCTTGCGGATCGTCATAGTTGAACGGCGCGTGGTCCGAGGAAAACACGCTGAACACGCCATTGGCCAGCGCACGCCAGACGGCCTCCTGATTCTCCGCGTCGCGCGGCGGCGGGCTGCACACGCACTTGGCGCCTTCATAGCCATCATCGCCAGGCAAGTCCATATCCTCGGCAGTCAGGTACAGGTACTGCGGGCAGGTCTCGGCCAGGATCGGCAGCCCCCTGCCCTGTGCCCAGCGAATCTGCTCGATCGCCTCCTTGCCGGAAACATGCACGATCAGGATCGGCACGTCGACCAGCTCGGCAAAGGTGATCGCACGGTGCGTGGCTTCGCGTTCCACCAGCGCAGGCCGGGCCATGCCGTGGAAACGCGGCGAGATGCGCCCTTGCCCGACCAGCTTTTCAGTGAGCCACGAGATGCAATCCGCGTTCTCGGCATGCACCATCACCAGCGCATCGTTGCGCTTGGCCACGTCGAGCACGTCCAGCATCTCGCGGTCGGATAGCTTCAGATCGTCGTAGGTCATGTAGACCTTGAACGAGGTGTAGCCCTTGCGAATCAGCTCGGGCAATTCATGCTGCAAGACGTCCGGCGTCGGGTCCGCCACGATCAGGTGGAAGCCGTAATCCGCCACCGCGCGGCCTTCGGCGCGGCGATGGTAGTCCGCCACCGCTGCCTTGAGCGAGCCGCCCTTTTCCTGCGCCGCGAACGGGATCACCGTGGTGGTGCCACCGCACACGGCAGCGCGCGTGCCGGTGAAAAAATCATCCGCCATGCGCATGCCGTCGGGCATGGGCTGGTCCAGGTGGACGTGGCCATCCACGCCGCCCGGCAGCGCCAGCAGGCCGGTGGCATCCATCTCGCGCGCGGCGCGCGGCAGGTCATGGCCCAGCATGGCGATGCGGCCGTCGCGCACGCCGATGTCGCAGGTGAAGCGGTCTGAGGCGGTGACCACTTCGGCATTGCGGATGACAAGATCAAGTTCGGTGTTCATGCGCCATGCTCCTTCATTCCACTTCGGCAAACAAGCGGCCCCAGCCGCGCAGCGCGCGCGTGTCCACGCCGGCCAGGCGCAGCGATTTCCACACCACGGTGGAGATGGTGTCGTAGACGGGGATGCCGGTCTCGGCTTCCAGCGCTTGCACCAGGTGCGCCGCGCGCAGGTTGGTGCAGAACGTGGTGATGGCTGACGGCTTGTGCTGCGCCACTTCGCGCACCATGCGGCGGATGGTGTCTTCTTCCACCTCGGCGAAGCTGTAGTTCACATGCAGGTCGAGGTGGCGCTCGGCCGTGCAGCGAAAGCCGTTGTGCTTGTAGTTCTGCACGATGCGTTGCTGCACATCGTCGAGATAGGGCGTGACCAGGCCGAAGTCGTGCGCGCCGGTTTTTTCCAGGATTTCGTTCAGCGCCAGCACCGAGGTGGTGGCGGGGATGCCGGTTGCTTCTGTGATCTGCCGGCACAGCGCCTGGTCTTTCTCGAAGCCGAGCCAGCCGGAAGACGTGCCGTTCCATGCGATCACGTCCACGCGCGCATCGGCCAGCAGCTTGGCCGCGCCAATGATCTTGTCGAGGTCGAACTGGCCAAGGGCCTGGTCGCGCAGCGAGATCTCGGTGACGGTGAAGCGCGAGAAATGCGCGCTGACATTGGGCAGGCCGCTCACCATCGCGCTGGTGATGGGTTCCAGCGCGGTATTGGACGACGGCGTGAGCATGCCGAGGAGGGTGCGTTTGGTCATGGGGTAATGCTCTTTAGGAGATGCCGCGCCGCTGCCGGCATATGCCGGCGCGGCGCGTGCGACTGTATGGCTAGCTGTGGAGGCGCGCGCTGCGCTCAGACCGGCAGCTTCTTCTCGTAGTCGATCGCGGTCGAGGAGATCAGCAGGCCCACGCCGGCGGCGGCAAAGAACATCAGCGCCAGGAAGTACGAGCCGGTGAACTGCACGATCATGCCGACGATGATGGGCACGGTGATGCCGCCGATATTGCCGCCCAGGTTCATGATGCCGCCCAGTACGCCCACCTTGTTGCGGGTGCCGAGGATGGACGGGATGCACCAGTACAGGCCGCACCAGCGCAGGAAGAACAGCGTGGAGGAGAGCAGGGCCACCACCACCACCGGATCCTTCACGTACGCCACCGAGAAGATCGACACGGTAGCCACCACGGCGGCGATGCCGAACAGGGTGCGCATCACCAGGTTGGGCGCGCCGCCGGCGGCCTTCCACTTGTCGGCGATCCAGCCGCCGATGAGTTCACCGATAAAGCCGGAGAAGAAGATGATGAAGCTGGCGCCGCCCATCTGCTTGATGTCGAAGCCGTGCACCTTGTTCAGGTAGTTGGGCATCCACGTCAGCAGGCCGTAGAAGACGCTGTTGAAGCACATCCAGCCGGTCGCCATGCACCACACGGAGCGGTACTTGAGGAAGTCGAGCGAGCGGCCCGACAGGTTGGCCGGCTCGGCGCGGTGCTCGCTGGCTTGCGCGGTTTCGATATAGCTCGCTTCCAGCTCATTGACGCCACGGTGCTCGCGCGGCGAGTTGCGCACGTAGTACCAAGCCAGCATGCCGGCCAGCACGGTGCCCACGCCGGCGACCACGAAGGCCAGGCGCCAGGAACCCAGCGCGGTGATCAGCCAGGTGATGATGATGGCGCCGAGCGCCGCGCCTAGCGGCGCGCCGCCGTCGAGCAGGGTGGCGCCGCGGCCGCGTTCGTTCTGCGTCATCCAGATCGCATTGAGCTTGCCGCCTGCCGGGTAGATCGGCGCTTCGGCCGCGCCCAGCCCGAGCCGGGTCAGCAACAGCGCGCCGGCACTGGTGCACACGGCCGCCATGGCCTGGAACGCGCCCCAGAAGACGGTGGCGGTGGCGATCACGATGCGCGGCTTGTACTTGTCCGCCAGCATGCCGCCGGGAATCTGCATGACCGCGTAGGTCCAGAAGAATGAACTGAGGATCAGCCCTTGCATGGTGGGGCTGAGATCGAACTCCTTGGCGATCAGCGGCATCGCGACCGAGAGCGAGGCCCGGTCGATGTAGTTGATGGCGATGAGGAACAACATCATCAGGAAAATCTTCCAGCGCACGGAGCTCTTCGTCTCCGTTAGCGCTGCAGCCCGGCTTGTCGTTTGCATGACGCTTGTCTCCTTTGGGGGAATGTTAGGCGGTTTGTGTTGTGTGTCGCGCAACTGGGACTGAGTATAGGATACGTAATCTGTAATTACAACTCTCGTAAGTCATTGATTTTATTGTTATGCGAACGCACAATTTTGGGATGTGTTAGCCTTCTTGTGGTGCATGTTCCCCATCTCGGTGATGTCTGTGACTCAAACGCTTCCTAAATCCACCCGCTTGCGCACTCTCGGCATGTCGGCCGAAATCGCCGCGCGGCTGCGCACCATGATCGAGGAGGGCGAGCTGCCCCCCGGTGCGCGCATCGACGAGCGCGCCTTCTGCGAGATGTTCGACGTCTCCAAGACGCCGCTGCGCGAGGCGCTCAAGGTGCTGGTGTCCGAAGGCCTGGTGCTGCATCGGCAGTACATCGGCTACCGCGTGGCCCCGCTCGATCTGGATGAACTGCGCTCCACCTTCGAGACGCTGCACGGGCTGGAGGCCACCGCCGGCGAACTCGCGGCGGCGCGCTTGTCCGAGGTGGCCATGGCGCGGCTGGAGCGCAAGCACCAGGCCATGCTGGAGGCTCACGCCGCCGGGCGGCGCACCGAGTACTTCCGCACCAACCAGGAAATCCACCAGTTGATCATCGACGGCGCGGCCAACCCCGTGCTGGCCGGCATCTACGCCATGCTGATGAGCAAGGTCCACCGCGCGCGCGGCGCCGCCAATGCGGATATGCTGCGCTGGCAGGAGTCGCACGAGGAGCATGAGGCCATCATGGCCGCGTTGCGCGAACCGGGCCGGCCGCGGCTGGCGCAGGTGCTGCGCCAGCATTCCGAGAACACTGCAAAAGAAGTCCTGACCGTGGTCGCGCGGACCCTTTCCGAGCCCGCAGGCCACATCGCCACCGAAGCCAAGGGGAAACGATGAAACTAGTACGTGTGGGTAAGCCGGGCGCGGAACGCCCGGGTCTGATCGATGCCGAAGGCCGCGTGCGCGACCTGTCCGGCGTGCTGGACGGCCTCGGGCCGCAGGCGTTGTCGGCCGAAGCGCTGGCGCGCCTGGCCAGGCTGGACCCGGCCACGCTGCCGGTGGTGCAGGCCGAGCGCTTCGGCGTGCCCTGGACCGGCATCGGCAAGATCGTGGCGATCGGCCTGAACTACGCCGACCACGCCGCCGAGGCGGGCATGGCGTTGCCGGCCGAGCCCATCGTCTTCCTGAAGGCAAACAGCTCGCTCAACGGGCCCAACGACCCGGTGATGCTGCCGCGCGGCTCCGAGAAGACTGACTGGGAAGTGGAGCTTGGCGTGGTGATCGGCAAAGTGGCACGCGACGTCTCGCTCGCCGATGCGCTCTCGCACGTGGCCGGCTACTGCGTGGTCAACGACGTCTCCGAGCGCGAATTCCAGATCGAGCGCGGCGGCACTTGGGACAAGGGCAAGGGGTGCGACACCTTCTGCCCGGTCGGCCCCTGGCTGGTCACGCGCGACGAAGTGCCCGACCCGCAGGCGCTGGGCCTGTGGCTGGATGTCAACGGCCAGCGCGTGCAGAAGGGCAGCACCGCCACCATGGTGTTCGACGTGGCCACGCTGGTGAGCTACGTCAGCCGCTTCATGACGCTGCACCCCGGCGACCTGATCTGCACCGGCACGCCGCCGGGCGTGGGCATGGGCTTCAAGCCACCGCGCTTTCTCAAGGCGGGCGACACCATGCGCCTGGGCATCGACGGCCTGGGCGAGCAGGGCCAGACGGTGGTGGCCTACGCGTAGGGCGGATTTTCCGAAAGACGTGAAGAAGGGCGGCCAGCAATGGGCGCCCTTCTTGCTTTGTGGTGCCGCTTGTTGGTCTGCTCGTCGGCCCGCCTGTACCGCTATCGATACCTGCCACTGCGCGCCCGCGGGTCCCCGAGCGCCCGCCAAGACGGTACCGTCCCCCGTTCGCAACAGTTGTTCCCCTGATTTCGCTACAAAGGGTTAAACCGTTTGCGCTCCGCGCCCAGCGTGAAATACTGTTTTCCATATGCCCTACGCCTCGTAAAGGGGCCTTGAGAAAAAGAGTACTGCCATGTCAGAACACGCTCCCGAACTGATCGAGTCACTTCTTGCCGACTCGCACGCGACCCGACCCGCCGCCTCCTTCGCCTCCACCACTTCCCGCGCTTCCCGATTCTGTGAACTGGCCGACACCGTCGACAGCCGCGCCGAGCTGGAAGCCATCCGCCACAGCATCCACCAGCACCCCGAGCTCGCCTTCGACGAAGTGCGCACCGCCGAGCTGGTCGCCACCGAGCTCGAAGGCTGGGGCTACGCGGTGACGCGCGGCGTTGGCGGCACCGGCGTGGTTGGCACGCTGTGCCAGGGCGACGGTCCGCGCAGCATCGGCGTGCGCGCCGACATGGACGCACTGCCCATTCATGAGCGCACCGGCCTGGCGTACGCCAGCATCCACGCCGGCAAGATGCACGCCTGCGGCCACGATGGCCACACCACCGTGCTGCTCGGTGCGGCGCGCCAGCTGGCCCGCACACGCAACTTCAACGGCACCGTCAACCTGATCTTCCAGCCCGCCGAGGAAATCGGCGCCGGCGGCGGCGCCGAGCGCATGCTCGCCGACGGCCTGTTCGAGCGCTTTCCCTGCGACGCGATCTTCGGGCTGCACAACCATCCCGGCGTGGAGGCCGGCACCTTCATGTTCCGCGCCGGCCCCTTCATGGCGGCCTGCGATACGGTCGCCATCACCATCCGCGGCAAGGGCGGCCACGCGGCCCGCCCGCACCAGTCGATCGACCCGATCCTGGTCGCAGGCAGCCTGGTGATGGCGCTGCAGAGCATCGTGTCGCGCAATATCGACCCGAACGAAACCGCTGTGGTCACCATCGGCACGTTGCATGCCGGGCATGTGGCCAATGTGATCCCCGAGAGCGCCAAGCTGGAGTTGAGCGTGCGATCGTTCAGTCCCGACGTGCGGCGCACGCTGGAGGATCGTATCCGGCGGCTGGTGACCTCACATGTGGAGGGCTATGGCGCGACGGTGGAGATTGACTACATCCGAGGCTATCCGGTGCTGATCAACAGCGAGCGCGAGACGGAGTTCGCCCGCCAGGTGGCAGAGGAACTGGTGGGGCCTGACAAGGTGGTGGCGAATTTCCCGCTGATCGCCGGGAGCGAGGATTTTGCTTACTTCCTGCAGCAACGGCCGGGGTGTTTTGTGCGGATGGGGAATGGGGCGGGGCAGCCTTTGCTGCATAACGCTGGGTATGATTTCAACGATGAGAATCTGACGGTTGGGGCGGCTTATTGGGCTAGGTTGGTGGAGAGGTATCTGGAGGCGTAAAAGGGGGGCAAGGTCAGGCCCCCGGGTCGGGCCTGTCAACGCCGCAAGGATCAAGCCTCAGACACGGCACAAAGCGCCAACGGTTCGACCCTTGAGACCCCAAAAAATCATCGAAAAAAACCACTAGGCGGCACCCCGAACTGCCTCCTGAACATAGTGGAAAACGCACTGGGACTCTCATACCCCAGATCCAGCGCCACATCCACCACCTTGGCCCCGGCGGCCAGCCCCTCCAACGCCGACAGCAGCCGAGCCTGCTGCCGCCACTGCCCGAACGTCATCCCGGTCTCCCGGGCAAAGCGTCGCTGAATGGTCTTGGGATCCACGCCCAGCCGCTCCCCCCATTGCGCCAAAGTCAGCGCTGTATCGGGCGCCCCGACAATCGCATCGCAGATCTCTCGCAATCCGGCATCGGCAGGACGCGGCAAGTGCAACGGCAACGTCGGCACCAGCATGACTTCATCCAGCAACAACCGCATCAGCCGCCCGTCCCGGGACGCCTCCGCGTAGGGCGAAGGGATATCGATCGCGGCGAGGATGAGCTCGCGCAGCAGTGGCGTGATGCCCAGCACGGTACAGCGGCTGGGCAGGTTGTCAGCGGCGTCCGGCCGGATATAGGCGGTGCGCATGCGCACGTGCCCGACCATGCGGATCCAGTGCACCACGCCTCCAGGCATCCACATGCCGCGCGTGGGGGGCACGATCCATTGCCCTTCGGCGGTGGCGACCACCATCACGCCATGCACCGCGTGCACCAGTTGCGCATTGGGATGCTGGTGCGGCTTGGTAACGTGGCCGGGCACATAGTCGGCGGCCATGGCGGTGACGGGCATGGCGCTGCGGTCGTACTGCAGGTAGGCGGGCGACTTGGCGTAGGAGTCGGCGCGGGGGGAGGC
>NZ_JBXASU010000032.1:0-77204 GCF_058809705.1 Cupriavidus sp. MPR-AND1C
GCCCGGAATTGCCGCCATGCCCGATACTCGCTCCATCAAGTACATCGTCGTACCCTACCGCAAAGGCAAGGGCGACACACTCCTGCCCGGCGAGATCCGCCAGGCGTCCAGCGAAGTCGGCGCTATCCGTATCGCGAACGGCATGGCCTCGAGCTTCGCCGGCGTCGCGGCCTACGAGGTACTGGTGGACGAGGAGACCGGTGAGATGGGCTCTCCTCGCATTCTGGTGAAGGAGGGGAGCATCCCTGCCCTCGGCGATTAAGCAGAGAGCCGCGCAGGGCGACGGCAATGGCTGCGCGCACCATTGGCACCCCCTCCATTCTGTCGCCATGAGCCTCGCCAATGCCTTCGCGTTCGCTGGCCCCGCAGCCGGTACGCCCGGTGCGCCCGGTGCGCCCCGCCAGGGCCTGCCTTGTCTTGCGGCCGGTGGGCGCCGCAAGGCGCACGCGGCACAGAAAAGCCACGGCCCCGCACGTCCGGTCGGCTATCATGCCAATCCTCTCCGAAGTGGCTCCTTATGATTTCCGTCCGTAATGTCACGCTGCGTCGCGGCGTCAACGTCGTGCTCGACCGCGCGTCCGTCACTTTCAACCCCGGCGAAAAGATCGGGCTTGTCGGCCGCAATGGCGCCGGCAAGTCGTCATTTTTCGCCCTTCTCAACGGCACGCTGCACGAAGACAGCGGCGAGTTCTCGATTCCCGCCGCATGGAAGATGGGCCAGGTCGCGCAGGATATGCCGGAGACCGAGCAGAGCGCGACCGACTTCGTCGTCGAGGGTGACACCGTGCTGCTGGCCGCGCAGGACGAAGTGGCCGCCGCCGAGGCCAGCGACGACGGCATGCGCATGGCGCACGCCTACATGGCCCTGCACGACGCCGGCGCACACGATGCCCCCGCACGTGCCCAAGCGCTGATCCTGGGCCTTGGCTTCAGTGCTGCGCAGCTTGGTCAGCCGGTCAACAGTTTCTCCGGCGGCTGGCGCATGCGACTGCAGCTGGCGCGCGCGCTCATGTGCCCGTCCGACCTGCTGCTGCTCGACGAGCCGACCAATCACCTGGACCTCGACGCGCTGGTCTGGCTGGAAGCGTGGCTCAAGCGCTATCCAGGAACCCTGGTAGTGATCAGCCACGACCGCGAATTCCTCGACGCGGTGACGCAGGTGACGGTGCACGTCGACAACGCCAAGCTCGTGCGTTATGGCGGCAACTACAGCAAGTTCGAAGAGATGCGCGCTGAGCAGCTCGTGTTGCAGCAGGCCGCGATGGCCAAGCAGGCGGACAAGATCGCCCACCTGCAGAGCTTCATCGACCGTTTCAAGGCCAAGGCCTCGAAGGCGAAGCAGGCGCAGAGCCGGGTCAAGGCGCTCGAACGCATGGAGAAGATCGCACCGGTGCTTGCCGAGGCAGAGTTCAACTTCGAGTTCAAGGAGCCACTCAACGTCCCGAACCCGCTTTTGTCGATGCTGGACGCGAGCTTCGGCTACCCGGCGCCGGCCGGCGCACTGCCGGGCACGCCGCCCACGGTCATCGTGCGGGGCATCAACCGCTCCGTGCTGGCCGGGCAGCGCATCGGCATTCTCGGTGCCAACGGCCAAGGCAAGTCGACGCTGGTGAAGACGGTGGCGCACGCGTTGGCGCCGATATCCGGCGAAATCAGCGAAGGCAAAGGCCTGAACATCGGCTACTTCGCACAGCAGGAGCTCGACGTGCTGCGCCCGCTCGACACGCCGATGGAACACATGATCCGCCTGGCCAAGGACACGCCGGCGCACATGCGCGCCCCCGGCCAGAGCGGCACCGAACAATCCCTTCGCACCTTCCTCGGCACCTTCAGCTTCAGCGGCGACATGGTCCATCAGGCGGTTGGCACGATGAGCGGCGGCGAAAAGGCACGGCTCGTGTTGTGCATGATCGTGTGGCAGCGCCCCAACCTGCTGCTGCTCGACGAGCCGACCAACCACCTCGACCTGGCCACGCGCGAAGCGCTAGCTGTGGCGCTCAACGAATTCGAAGGCACGGTGATGCTGGTCAGTCACGACCGGGCCCTGCTGCGCGCCGTATGCGACGAGTTCTGGCTGGTCACCAAGGGCGGCGTCGAGCCCTTCGACGGCGATCTGGACGATTACCAGCAGTTCCTGATCGACGAAGCCCGTCGCATGCGCGAGCAGGCTGCCGCAGAGCAGAAGGTCGTCGCCTGAGATACCTGCTGGCGCGGGCGCCCGTCCCGCAGTTCGTGCAGCAGGCTAGATACCCTCCGCGTTCCCCCACACCGCCCACGTTACGTAACGCGTAACACCGCCGCGCCATCCCCTGCGCGGCGGCGCGCGGTACCCACCCCCTTCCCAGCTCCAGGCAAGTCGCCCGCAATCCCTTATCTGGCGCGGCTTCCAGCCTGATCGCATCGGCCTCGCGCCGCCGCCACGCCGCGTCGGCAAGTGCCATCAGCCAGATGGCACGGCGATTGCGCTAGTCCTTGTCATTCACGCGCGACGGGCCACGACGAATGAGAGAGCAAATGACATCAGTTTTCAGCAGCGAGGAGTTGGACGCGTATTTCTCTTCGTACGCCGGCATGGAGGGGGGAAACATCGGCGCGGCTGTCTGGATATGCGATAAGGAGCCGCACCTGCTTGCGTCTTCGCCGGGTGCCTCGCTGGCGCCCGTGCATGAGCCGCCCGCCTGGGACAGCGCATTTCGCGAGCGCCACCGGCATGACATGCCGCGCTGGCAAACGCACCAGCGCCTCGCCCGCATCATGGCCGCGACGCGCACGGCAACGCTGCGTGAAACCATGCCGGGGCTGGACTGGCGCGGCTACTTCGACCAGTACCTCTACGCGCCGCTCGGCTGGGAGTTCAAGATCAATCTCTACCCTCTGCCCAAGCCGCAGCAGATGGACCTGTCGCAGATCGAGACCTTTCGCCGCAACCCGTGCCTTAGCCCGAACTGGCGCTATGTGGAATTCTGCCGCCAGGGTGGGCGCTTCCGCTTTATCGCGGAGCAGCGCCGGCGCATGCGTCCCAAGGTGATTCTCTGCACAGGGCAGGCCGAAGAAGAGGAGTTCCTGCTGGCGTTCGGCTTCCAGGGCGTGGCCTGCTCGGAGCATCACCTGCAGCCGGCGGACCTGGTCAAGACGCTGCGCGTGTACTCGCACGAGGGCACCCACCTGGTCATCTGCCCGAAGGTGGGCGGGCCGACCGGCATCAACTCGGACACGCTGCTCGATGCGATGGGCGCCTTCCTGTCGGTCTGGCTCGACGCATCGGATTTTCCGGACGTGCGCGCGCAAGCCATGCGCGCGGAGCCGCCCGCCGGCACCGCGCACCTGGCCTGGCGCGCGATGACGCACAGCCAGGCTGGTTCCGCCAGCGCGTCTGCCGTATGACCCAAGCGCCGCGGCCACTGCCGCGGCACTCGCCTGCCCGCATCGTCAAACGCATGTTTGACTGACTGCGCCATGCCCTGGCGCTGCCGCCTGGCAGCCGCCAGCGGCATATCACCCCTCCTCCTGCCTTGCCGGCGCAAGCTCGCGGAACGTCCCGTTTTAGCGGGACGTTGACATCCGCTTGCCCTCCAATCCCCTCCATAGGCTTACGGCATTCGATTGATTGAATCCGCCGCGCCGAAGCACCAGACTGGTAACACGACAAATACAAGACCGGCCCGCCGCTCCAATTGGCTGCCGGGACCGATGACGAAGCGGCCGCGCAGCACGCGGTACGCGTTCGCACTTGCCACGCAACCGGGGAACATCATGCACATCGCCGCCACCTAGGGCCGCCGGCGCCACGCCGGACTCGCGCAGGATGGCTGCGCCCGCACGCCGATTCGCGTCGCGTCCAGCCAGCTCCCAGCCAAGACAATCGACAAGGAAGCGGCCATGGATGCTTATCCAGTTCCTGGCGCGGCGAGGTATCGCCTTTTTCCGCGCAAGCTCCTGATGGTGTTTGCGCTAGGCGCATCCTTGTGGGCCGTCACCGCCCGCGCGGATGACAGCACGCCGCCCGACACCCCGGCAGATCCGGCGCAGGCTATGCCGGCGCCCGCCTTCAGCCCCCAGGTCTGGCTGAACGCCGGATTTTTTTCTTACCACTTCAATCACACGGCGCACTACAACGCGGCCAACTGGGGCATCGGCGCCGATGTCCGCATCACCGAGGATGTCACCTTGTCGGCCGGCGAGTACCGCAACAGCATGCGCCATCACTCCACCTACGCGAGCGTCACCTGGCAGCCTCTGCATCTTGGCCCGGTGCGGATCGGCGCCACGGCGGGCGCGGTGCGCGGGTATCCGGATGTCAATAACGGCGGCTGGTCGCCGATGGCGGCGCCCGTCATCAGCATCGAGTATGGGCGCGTGGGTGCGAACCTGATCTACGTGCCGACGATGCGGGGCAAGGTGGATGGCTGCATCTCGCTGCAGCTCAAGATCCGGGTCTGGTAGGCGAATTCCGTGGTGGGAAGGTGCAGGGGAAGGTGCGGGGGAAGGTAAGAGGGAAGGCGAGAAAAAAAGGCGCCGCATGCGAGAGCATGCAGCGCCACGGAAGGAGGGCCAAGGGATTAGGCCCTCTCGGGAAAACCACTCCCGGGGAGAGAGCGGTAAGTGGCTACTGTAGCGAGCGCAGCCGCATCAACCTACCAGCCACTTCCCAATGCATGTGGAGAAATTTCCGCAAACACTTCCGTTCCCGCTTATGGCTTGAACGTATCGCCCAGCACCACGCCTTCACGACGCGGATCGGCCCCGCCGACCAGCGCCGTCGACCCGCCCACAGTGGTACGGATGATGGCGCTCAAGCCGCTCGACTGGGCCGTCACGTTGACCACGTGACCGAGCCCGCGCAGGCCCTTGACCAGGGGATCGTTGTCGCCGGCCAGGCCGCCGGCCGGCTTGGTGGCATCCACGTTGGGATGCTCGCCGCCGACCATCATGCCGCTGGTGGCGCTGTTTGAGCCACCGAAGTCGATCATCGACACGGCCTGCTGCGCGTCCATCTTCCAGTCCAGCACGCCCACCAGGGTCTTGGCTACGTACTGGATGATGCTGGCGCCGCCCGGCGAACCGGTGGTCATGTAGAAGTCGCCGCGCGAGCCGTCGGCATTGCGCTTGAACACCAGCGTGGGCGCCATCGAGCTGCGCGGGCGCTTGCCCGGCTGCACGCGGTTGGCGATCGGCACGCCACCGGCATCGGCGGGTGCCGCATTGAAGTCGGTCAGCTGGTTGTTGAGCAGGAAGCCGTTGGTGAAGTGATACGAGCCGAGGCCCGCCTCGATGGTGGTGGTCATCGAGACGACGTTGCCATACTTGTCGGTCAGCGACAGGTGCGTGGTGCCGTGCTCGTTGATGACCGACGGGGCCAGCGGCACGGCGCCGAGGTCGCCCGCGGCGACCGGCAGCGTCATGGAGCCCACCGTGCTGATCAGGTCCGCCCGCTTGCGCAGGTAAGGCTTGTTCAGCATGCTTTCCCAGCTGCCGCCCGGCAGGCCGATGAAGTCGGTATCCGCCACATACTTGTTGCGGTCGGCATACGCCAGGTTGCCTGCCTCGGCCATCAGGTGGACGCCGAGCACGTTCGGGCGGCCGCCGTTCTTGTCCATGTTCGACGGCGCATAGCGCGACATCTCGTAGTTCTCGACGATACCCATGATCTGCGCCACCGCGATGCCGCCTGAGGACGGCGGCGGCATGCCGCAGATCTCGTACTCGCGATAAGTCGTGCAAACCGCCGTGCGCTTCTTGGCGACGTAGCTCTCCAGGTCGGCCAGCGTGGTCAGTCCCGGCGTGGCGGTGCCGCCATAAGTATTCTGGATCTTGGCGACGATAGCCCGGGCAATCGGGCCGTTCTTGTAGAACGCATCCGCGCCGCCGCTGGCGACCGAGGTGAACACATTGGCCAGCGCCGGGTTCTTGATGATGGTGTTGACCGCGCGCGGGGTGCCGTCGGCATTGAGGAAATATCCGGCCATCTCGGCGTCGCGCTTGATGCTGGGGGCCGTCACCGGATTGCTGAGCGCCGAGGCGATCGCGGCAGCCATGCGGGGCGGAATCGCGAAACCATCGGTCGCCAGCTTGATGGCGGGAGAGAACAAGTCCTTCCAGGCCAGCTTGCCGTGCTCGCCGTGCGCCAGCTCCAGCACGCGCAACGTGCCGGGCGTGCCGATGGAGCGCCCGCTGTGCGTCGCGTTAGGTGCCGGCGTAGTCTGGTCGGCGGCGGACTTCCATTGGATATAGTTGCCGTCGGCGGCGGCCGGCGCCATCTCGCGCCCGTCGTAGGCGGTGACCTGCCTGGTGGCCGCGTCGTAGTACATGATGAAGGAGCCACCGCCGATGCCGGAGGATTGCGGCTCGACCAGGTTCAGCACCATCTGCGCCGCTACCGCGGCGTCCACCGCCGTGCCGCCGTTCTTCAGCACGTCGCAGGCGGCCTTGGTCGAGACCGGGTTGTTGGTCACCGCCATATAGGTCTTGGCGTAGACCGTACTCTTGGGCGCATAGCCGGTGGCGATCTCCGGCGCATTAGGGTCGCCCGGCAGCACCACGGCTTCGCCACCGGTGGTGCCGTTCAGTTCGCAGCCCGCAACCACCGTCGGGGTAGTCGAAGCCGGGGTGGTGGCAACGGGATCGTCGCCGCCGCAGGCACCCAGGGTCAGCGCCAGGGAGGCGAGCGCGATAGCGCTGAGCCGGGTCGGCGTGAAGCGGGTGCCGGCCGGATCCATAGGCGGAGTTACCGCTTCGTGAGCAGTTTGTGGCATGTTCTTCCTGTCTTATGTTGAGGTTTCAGAAAATCGACGCTTCCCTCGTCGATCGCCGCAACCGCTGCTGATGGGGGAGCGGTTGTGACGAAGGATCAACATAGACCTGCCATTTGCGATTCTGAATAGCTACATGTCTGTATTTACAGACATGTGAACGCGGTTCATACTTGAGAGTGCTGCAAGATGCCCACCATGCTATCGACGGCATGGACGCCTTTGCGCTGCCCGTCGAGGCGAACGGGATTTCCTTGTTCGCGGCCTGGCGTGCGCGCAACCATGCCGATCCGGCAATCCCCTGGCTCCCCTGGCCCGGGAGAAAATAGCCGCCGTGGCCGATGCGGCCGTTACGGATTGAAGCGCGGCTCAGGCGGCCAGCACTTCGGCCTCAAGCATGCTGCTGATGGCGGCTTCCAGGGTAACAAGGGCTGCTGTCTTGGGCAGGCAACAGCAGATGCCGTAGCCCATCTCCGGCGGCGGCATGTGCAGCCACATATTGTCCGACAGCAGCAGCACCCGCTGGGCGGGCAGCATGCTCCGCAGCTTGCGCAGCAGGCGCCAGCCGCTGGTCACGTCCTGCGGCATGCCAAACACCAGCAAGCCGGCCTCGCGAATCGTCGTCCCGTGCATCGAGAGATCATCGGGATCCACGCCATCCACCTGCTCCACGCCGGGCATGCTCTCCAGCATGCGGGCCAGGCCGAGGCGCAGCAGCGCGCATTCGTCGATCACCACTGCCCTGAGCGGCGCCGCGCCGTGCGACGCCAGCGGCAGCCTGGCAATCTGCCGCGCCGACATGGCCGATGACACGCCCGGCGCGACGCCTCGCGAGGTGATGCTGTCTACGCCTGCCCGGCTGGTGAGTGCCATGTCCATGATTCCTCCTTTTGCCTTTTTCTGGAACGGCGCCAGCGGGGACGCCTGACAGGGTACGGTGCAAGGCACGTGCCAGCCGCCAACGCGGGCTCGCGCGCACAGCGGGGCAGGCCGCTCGGCCTTACGGCGCAAGGGATTGCCGCCTGCGCGGGACGCGGGCGGCGCGGCCCGGGCGGGGCCGGGGCGTGTTACGCGTCACGTAACGTGTTCCGCATGTTGTTCCGCGCAGCACAAGCAAAACCGCCGCGCAGAAGCGCGGCGGCCGGCATGCGACGGCAAGCGTGGGGACTCAGACCAGCGCGATGCGGTCCTCCACCAGCCGGACGTGGCCGCCCGGCTTGTCCTCCATAATCTTCATCGACTTCTGCCCGATGTGCAGGCTGCACCCCCCGTGGATGCGCCGGCTCACCTCGATCACCGCCTCGGGAGACGGCCGCAGCTGCTCGGCAAGCTTGGCCAGCCTGGCGTCGAGCGCAATCGAGTCGCGGGTGAGCTTGAGCAGCGTGGCGCGCGCCTTCTCGCGCATGTCGCCCACCGCTTTCTCGGGATGCTTGGCGAAGAAGCTGACCAGTTGCTGCACCTTGGCCTGCTCCGCCTCCAGCTGGCGGCGCTGGGCCTCGAGCTCGGCCTTCTCGGCTTCGGCGTAGGGATTGGTACCTACCTGCACGATGGTGGCGGTGCCCGCGGAGGCGCCAAGGGTGGCGGTGCGCACCGCCAGTTGCGCACGGCAGCGCCCGCCGGTGATGTTGCCTTGGCCACCCTTGGGACTGCCCGCAATGATGCTGCGCCCGGCGCAGACGTCGCTCTGGCGGATGCCGCTTTCCACCTTGACCTCGGTGCCGGCCTCGACCACCGCGCTTTCGATGAAGCGCGCATGCAGCGAACCCTTGCAGGTCACCCGCGCCAGCGCGACGCCCTCGGCGCCCTGTGGTGTGCCTTGATGCGCGCCTTGATGCGTGCCCTCGGCCTTGCCGATGATGCCGCCCTTCACCACCACATTGCCGCCCGCCTCCACATGGGCAGCCTCGATGGTACCGGTGACGATCACGTCGCCAGTCACGCGCACGGTCATGCCGGTCCTGATATCCCCGTTGACGCGCAGCGTGCCGTCGAAGGTGACGTTGCCTGAATGCATGTCTACCGCCTCCACATCGACCACCGGGCTCACCGATGCGCCCTGTGCCGACAAGGACGGAGAGCCGGAGATCGCCGCCACCAGTACCTCCGGATCAGCGGGATCCTGCGCCACGCCGGTCAGGCCGTCCGCGAATGGCGGATCGGCAGCCGGCACGGCGGGCACGACCTTGCCGAAGACATCGATGCCATCGCTGCCCTGGCGGGCCGGGATGCGACGCATCAGCGGCGCGCCGGGATTCACCAGCAACAGCGTGCCCAGGTCGCGCAGGTCGATGCGGCCGCTTTCGTCCTCGGCCACCAGCGGCTTTGGGGCGGCCAGCAGGCTCTCGAAGCACGCCGGCGTGCCAGGCAGCGGTGCACTTCCCGTGGCAATCTCGAGCCCGTCGCAATGGCCCGCCTCGACCGCGCCACGCAGGGCCGCGCTGTCCGGCTCGGCTTTGATGCCGCGCTCGGCCAGCGCGGCACGGATCTCGTCGCGTGACACCTCGCGCCCGCCTTGCGGCGGCAGCAGGTTGAGCCGCACGCTCAGGTTATCGCTGCTGACGCTGAGATCGAAGTAGCCGTCGGTCAGCTCGCCGATCAGCGCCTCCACGGGCGTCCCCTCGGTGGCGCGCTGGCATTGCGCGAGAAAGGTGCCGATTGCGGCGGTGTCCAGTTTCGCCTGCGCCCAGCCGCCCCTGGCCAGCGCCTCTTGCAGCGCGGCGCGGTCCGGCGCCATGCGGCCCGGCATGGCGGCATACGCCGCGCGCAGCTGCCGCGCGCCGTCGTCCAGGCTAACCCGTAAGCCGCCGGCCTCTGTGTCTTGTCCCCGGTTTTCCATTCGGTAGTTCCATTGATGGATCATGTCCGGACGGCTCCGCCCCGTCCTCGGGGTCGTCCGCAATCCCGGCCTCGGCAGTGCCGTGCCGCCGCTGCGCCATGGCGCGGCCGCCCGGTGCCCGTGGCCTGCCAGGCAGGCCTTTGAAGCCGGGGATGTCATTGATGCGCCGCGGGATCTTGGTCCCTTCCGACGCACACAACACCATCGGCCGTTTCGCCGAAAACTTGAGCCGCGGCGCAGCCCGCACCCCACCGCCCGAGGCGAAAAATGTACACTTCTGCGCATCGACGGAACGCCGTGCCGCAATGCCAGGGGATCACAGATGATTGTGCGAGACCGCCCATCGGGACTGAGGTTGTTCCTGGTCCTGCGAGGCTCGATCCTGTCGCGCATCTGGCGCGTGCTGCTGGTGAACTTGCTGGTAGCGGTTGCCGTCACGATCAGCCACGGCGCGTTCTTCCAGCACAAGGTCACGCTCACGGCCATCCCCTTCACGCTGATCGGCCTGCCGCTGGCCATCTTCCTGGGCTTTCGCAATACCGCCGCCTACGATCGCTTCTGGGAAGGGCGCAAGCTGTGGGGAGAGCTGGTGGTGCGCAGCCAGAACCTGGCACGGCAATGCCTCAGCCTGATCGCGGACAACGTGCCGGACAGCGCCGGCCATAAGCCAGCGGGCCTGAGCGACGCGCGCGTGCGCATGATCTCCCGCACCATTGCCTACGCTTATGCGCTGCGCAACCGTTTGCGCGGCGCCAGTGCCGCCACCGACGTGGACCCGGGCTGGCTGCGCCCGGCGGAGCTAGCCGACCTGCAGCGCTGCACCAATGCGCCCGCCTTGCTGATGATGCGCATGGGCCAAGACCTGGGCCAGTGCGTGCGGCAGCACCGCGTCGAGCCCTGCCTCGCCGCCGGCATCGACGACACCTTGTCGGCCATGATGGCCACGGCGGTGGCGTGCGACCGCATCCACAACACGCCCATCCCGTTCTCGTACACGCTGCTGCTGCACCGTACCGCCTACCTGTACTGTTTCCTGCTGCCGTTCGGGCTGGTGGATACCATCGGCTTCGTCACGCCCGTGGTGGTGGCCATCGTGGCCTACACCTTCTTCGGCCTGGATGCGCTGGGCGATGAGCTGGAAGAACCGTTCGGCACCAGCGCCAACGACCTGCCGCTCGATGCGCTCTGCCGCACCATCGAGATCGGCATGAAGGAAGCGCTAGGCGAGACCGCGCTGCCGCCGCCGCTCGTACCCGTGGATTACTGCCTGCTTTAGAGACCTTTAGAGACCTGTTCAGGGGGCCCGGCAAGGCGGCGCCGGCATGCGCCGGTTGCGCCACTCGCCCCGGGCAAGCGCGACTTTCGGTAAACTGCCGCTGTACCGGCGCAGCGTCGTCCGGCTTTGGCGCACGCCTCACCGCTTTTCCCCAGGTTCCAGACATCCCAGATGGCCCAGAAGTCCCCGGCGTCCAAGACGCCCGCCGCACCGGCGCCCAGCCCCCACGAAATCCGTCCCGGCCAGTCCATCGAGCTGCTCAAGGCGCTGCATATCCTCACGCGCGACGGCAAGATGAACCAGGACAGCCGCCGCAAGCTCAAGCAGGTCTACCACCTGTTCCAGTTCATCGAGCCGCTGCTGCAGGACCTCAAGCAGGATCACCCGGACGTGACGCTGGTCGACCACGGCGCCGGCAAGTCCTACCTCGGCTTCATCCTGTATGACCTGTTCTTCAAGGCGCAGCTTGACCAGTCGCACATCTACGGCATCGAGACGCGCGAAGAGCTGGTGCGCAGCTCGCAGGAGCTCGCCAGCCGGCTGGGCTTCAAGGGCATGTCGTTCCTGAACCTGTCGGTAGCCGATTCGATCACGTCCGACCAGCTTCCGCCCACCATCGACATCGTCACCGCGCTGCACGCCTGCAACACAGCCACGGACGATGCGATCCGTTTCGCGCTGGAAAAGCACGCCAAATACATCGTGGTAGTGCCGTGCTGCCAGGCCGAGGTGGCCGGCGTGCTGCGCAAGAACAAGGGCAAGCTGCTGGCCGGCAATCCGCTGACCGAAATCTGGCGCCACCCGCTGCATACGCGCGAGTTCGGCAGCCAGGTGACCAACGTGCTGCGTTGCCTGCAACTGGAGGCGCATGGCTACCAGGTCAGCGTGACCGAGCTGGTGGGCTGGGAGCACTCGATGAAGAACGAGCTCATCATCGCGCAGTACAAGGACCTGCCGCGCCGCCGCCCGGCCGAGCGGCTGAACGAAGTGCTGCGCACGCTGGGACTGGAAGAGATGGAAGCGCGCTTCTATACGCAGGAGCCGGCTGCTGCCGGCTGAGGCTGACTCGCGCCAGGCCAATGGCGCGCTGCTGTCCGCAAGCTGAAACGCGCCGCTTCGACGGCGCGTTTTTTATGTCCCGCCGGCCTCGGTCATCAGCTTGCGCCAGCCGTCGTGGCCGAGCCGGCGCATGGTTTCCTGGTTGCGCTCGTAGATATCCGACGCATCGGGAAACGCCGCCACGGCTCGCGCGATGCTGTCCTCGCGCAGCAGGTGCAGGATGGGGTAAGGCGCGCGGTTGGTGTAATTCTCGATGTCGTCCGGCTCGCTGCCGCCGAACGCGTAGTGCGGATGGAAGCTGGCGATCTGCAGGATGCCCGCCAGGCGCAGGCTCTTGAGCAAGCGCTCGGCGAAATAGAGGAGATCGTTGTAGTCGAGAAACTCGGCCAGCGCCTGTGGCACGATCAGCAGGGTCGTGTCGATCTCGGCAGGGTCGGCATCGGCGAGCGTGCGCAACTCGGTTTCGAGATCGGCGAGCACGCCCTCGGTATCGGTGGCATCGCTCACCGTGTAGCGGATCTGCCGCTTCACGTGCACGGCCTTGGCGAAGGGGCACAGGTTAAGGCCGATCACCGCGCGTTCCAGCCATTGCTGGGTGGCGTCTACGATGAATTGGCTGGATGGCGAAGCGATGGGCATGGCAATGAGTGACGCAGGGAACGGCGCTAAACCGCTATTTTAGCCTCCCGCCCAGGCAGGCCAAAGGCGCTCAGCGCCGCGGCCCGTAGATCTGCCTGGCCAGCGCGTCCGCCTGGCGCATGGCCGCATCGCGCTCGGTCGTGCTCAGCTTTGCGCAGACGTACTCCAGGTTGGCGGTGTCCAGGTCAGTGACATGGCGCTCGCCGGACAGCACGATCACCTTGCGCCACATGCAGGCCTTGACGCGGTCACGCTCCAGCCCGAGGCACCCGGACTGCAGGCAATACGAGAGGTTGCGCTGGGACAGGAAATCGCCTTTCATTGCCTTTTCCTGCAATCCCTGCGCGGTTTCCTGCGCGAGCGCCGGGTGCACGCCGGCGACAAGACCTGGCAAGCCCAGCAAGACCAGCACGAAGGCCCGCGCGGCGGGAAGAGGCAACGACAAGCGGGACCGCATGGGCATGGTCATGGACATGGGAGGCGCGGGAGACCCGTGGCACAAGGGAAGGGGCGATATTAGCAGTTGCCCCTGGCCTATATAATCCGATCCGCCGCACCCTGCCTTGCGCCCCATTGCGCGATCGACCGCCTTGCCCCGGATCCAACCCATGTCTGCACCCACCGCCTCCCTCCCCGCTGCCAGCGTCGCCGTGATCGGCGGCGGCCCCGCAGGCCTGATGGCGGCGCAGGTGCTGGCCGCGCGCGGACTTCGCGTGGAGGTGTATGACGCCATGCCCTCGGTCGGCCGGAAGTTCCTGATGGCCGGGCGCGGCGGCATGAACCTCACGCATTCCGAAGCGGCGCAGCCCTTCCTCGGGCGCTATGGCAAGCGCAGCGCGCAAATCGCGCCGCTGCTGGCCGGCTTCGATCCGCAAGCGCTGCGCGGCTGGGTGCACAGCCTCGGCATCGAGACCTTCGTCGGCAGCTCGGGCCGCGTCTTCCCCACCGACATGAAAGCCGCGCCGATGCTGCGCGCGTGGCTGCACCGCCTGCGCGAGGCCGGCGTGCAGTTCCATATGCGCCATCGCTGGCTGGGCTGGGACGATGCATCGGGCCAGCTGCGCTTTGCCACGCCGGATGGCGAGCGGCTGGTCCGGCCCGATGCCACGGTGCTGGCGCTTGGCGGCGGCAGCTGGGCACGCCTGGGTTCCGACGGCGCATGGGTACCGCTGCTGGCCGCGCGCGGCGTGGACATCGCCCCTTTGCGCCCCGCCAACTGCGGCTTCGACGTAGCCTGGAGCGAACACTTCCGCACGCGTTTTGCCGGCCACCCGCTGAAGGCCGTGGCCATCGGGCTGCGCGACCGCGATGGCGTGGAGCACTATCGCCAGGGCGAGTTCGTCATCACGGCCGGCGGCATCGAGGGGAGCCTGGTCTATGCGCTGAGCGCGCCAATGCGCGACCTGCTCGAGGCCACGGGCGAGGCCACGATCCATCTCGACCTTGCGCCAGGCCTGCCGGCCGAACGCGTGGCCGAAGCGGTGCAGCGCCCGCGCGGCGCGCGCTCGCTATCGAGCCACCTGCAGAGCAAGCTGGGCATCACCGGCGTCAAGGCCGGCTTGCTGCGCGAATGCTTGTCGAAGGAAGAATTTGCCGACCCCGCGCGGCTGGCGGCGGCGCTCAAGGCGCTGCCCGTGCGCCTGCTGCGCGCGCGCCCGATCGATGAAGTGATCAGCAGCGCGGGCGGCGTCGCGTTCGAGGCGATGGACGCGCAATTGATGCTGCGCGCCGTGCCGGGCGTGTTCTGCGCCGGCGAGATGCTGGACTGGGAAGCGCCCACCGGCGGCTACCTGCTGACCGCCTGCTTTGCCAGCGGGCGCGCGGCCGGGCTGGGCGCCTCGGCCTGGCTGGAAGCGCCCCGGGCTGCCGGGCGCTAAGCCAGCCTGGGCTTGCTCAGGCCGCCTTGCCGTTGACGATGCTCAAGGCCACGGCCTCGGCCACTTCGATGCCATCGATGGCCGCGGAGTAAATGCCGCCCGCATAGCCGGCGCCTTCGCCAGCCGGGTACAGCCCTTCCACGTTCATGCTCTGGTAGTTGTCCTTGCGGCGGATGCGCAGCGGCGACGACGTGCGCGTTTCCACGCCGGTCAGCACCGCGTCATGCATGGCAAAGCCGGCGATCTTCTTGTCCAGTTCCGGCAGCGCTTCGCGGATGGCTTCGATGATGTAGTCGGGCAGCGCGGTGGACAGGTCCGTCGGCGTGACACCCGGCTTGTAGGAGGGCTCGACCGCGCCCATCGCCGTGGACGGCCGGCGCGCGATGAAGTCGCCCACCAACTGCGCCGGCGCATTGTAGTTGCGCCCGCCAAGTTCGAAGGCGCGCTCTTCCCAGTGGCGCTGGAAGGCGATGCCGGCCAGCGGGCCGCCGGGGAAGTCCTCCGGCGTGATGCCCACCACGATGCCGGCATTGGCATTGCGCTCGGCGCGGACGTACTGGCTCATGCCGTTGGTCACCACGCGGCCCGGCTCCGAGGCCGCGGCCACCACCGTGCCGCCCGGGCACATGCAGAAACTGTAGACCGCGCGGCCGTTGCTGGCGTGGTGCACCACCTTGTAGTCCGCGGCGCCCAGCAGCTTGTTGCCGGCGAACTTGCCAAAGCGGCTGCTGTTGATCATGCCCTGCGGATGCTCGATGCGAAAACCCAGCGAGAACGGCTTGGCCTCCATGAACACGCCGCGCTCATGCAGCATCTCGAAGGTATCGCGCGCGCTGTGGCCCACCGCCAGCACAACGTGGTCGGCCTGCAGGTACTCGCCGTTGGACAGCTTGAGGCCGCGCATCTTGCCGCCCTCGATGTCCAAGTCCTCGACGCGGGTCTCGAAGCGGACCTCGCCGCCCAGCGCGAAAATCTCGGCGCGCATCTTCTCCACCATGCTGACCAGGCGGAAGGTGCCGATGTGCGGGCGCGCGAGGTAGAGGATGTCCTCCGGCGCCCCGGCCTTGACGAACTCGTCGAGCACCTTGCGGCCGTAGTGCTTCGGGTCCTTGATCTGGCTGTAGAGCTTGCCGTCGGAGAACGTGCCCGCCCCGCCCTCGCCGAACTGCACGTTCGACTCGGGGTTCAGCACGCTCTTGCGCCACAGGCCGAAGGTGTCCTTGGTGCGCTCGCGCACTTCCTTGCCGCGCTCCAGGATGATGGGCTTGAAGCCCATCTGCGCCAGGATCAGGCCGGCGAGCAAACCGCACGGGCCCATGCCGATCACCACCGGGCGCAGCGTGGTGCCCGCTGCGGGGGCCTGGGCGACGAAACGGTAGGCCATGTCCGGCGTCACGCTCCAGTTCGGCTTGCCGGCCATGCGCTGGATCGCCGCGGCTTCGTCCTTCACCGCGATATCGAGGATGTAGGTGAGCTTGATATCGGAGCGCTTGCGGGCATCGTGCGCGCGGCGGTACACGGTGAACCCGGCCAGGCCATCGGCCTTGACGCCGAGCTCGGCGAGGCGGGCGAGGACCACGGCCTTGAGATCGCTCTCGGCGTGGTCGAGCGGGAGTTTGACTTCACTTAGACGTAGCATGGGAACCTGGAATTCTGCGGCCGGTGGGTCGGCCCTGGAAGGGGCGCTGACTGCACTCTGGTTGAGCGTCGGGCTGGCCGGACCGCAATTTTATCGTTTTTAGGGCCAGGGTCCGCATTCTCTGCCACGAGCGTGCGAAATTGTGAGATCTTCCGCACCCCGGCAAGATAACCAGCAAGGAAGAAAGATGATCGACGCACTAGTCAGCGGCCGGCTCCACGGCCACGCCAGCGAACGTTCCGGCCAGGGCGGCAGCCAGTACGTGACCGCCAAGCTCAAGGCTGCCGTCAACGATGGCGACACCGTCATCGTCAATGTGATCGCGTTTGCCGACAAGGTGCGCGCAGGGCTGCTGGCGCTGGAGGACGGCGAATCGGTCGCGCTGTCAGGCAGCCTCACGCCCAAGGTCTGGACCGACAAGAACGGCGACACGCGGCCCGCCCTGGACCTGGTGGCCCATGCCATGCTGAGCGCGCACGGCCAGCAGGACTGACCGCCCCGGGGCAGCCGCGGCCAGTTGCGCGTCAGGCCTGCGCCGGCCGCAGCCAGCGGGTCCACCACGGCCCGGCCGCGGGTGCCTGCAGCCGCAGCGTGGACGCATGCCGGGCCAGCACTTCCACCCAGCCAGCCGACAGCGCCGCCACGCTGCCGGCGGGCAGGCGGCGCGGCTGCCGCCACACGGTGCCGGCCAGCCAGCGCGGCGCCTCGGTGAGTTCGATTTCGCCCTCCAGCACGCACAGGGTAGTGCCGGCCTTGGCATGGAAGCGCAGCACGCGGCTGCTTTCCAGGTCGATTGCCTGTGCTTGCGGCTCGGCGCCAGCCAGCATGGCGGGCGTGGGCTGCACGGGCTGCACAGTGGGGATGATCGGGTCTGAACGATAGCTTTGCATGATGCCGGCTCCCTGGCTTTGACAGGGTTCCAGACTACCGACGCGGGCCGGACCAGAACAGGCACACGCGCAAGGCTTGTGCACCGTAACAGAAGCGTAGCAGACCGTCTGTTACGATACAGAAGACCCCGATCTGTATCTGTTGCGCCGGCCGCCGCCGCGCCAACATGCCGCATGGAATCCGCCCCCCTCTACCGCCAGCTTGCCCAGCACTACCTGCACGCCATTGAAACGGGCGTTTTGAAGCCGGGGGACCGCGTGCCCTCCGTGCGCACGCTGATGGAGCTGCACGGCGTGAGCCTGTCGACTGCGCTGCAGGCCTGCCGGCAGATGGAAAGCGATGGCCTGCTCGAAGCCAGGCCGCGCTCGGGCTACTTCGTGCGGCACCGCCGGCACAAGCCGCTGGCGCCAATCGAAGAGCCAATCGCCACGCTGCCGGACCCCGCGCAATATGTGGGCATCCATGAGCGCATCTCCGCCATCACCGCGCGCGGGCACCAGCAACCGGTCGCGGTGAACTTTGCCGGCGCCTGCGGCGCGCCCGCGCTGTACCCCGCGCAAGGCCTGCGCAATGCGGCGGCGCGCGCGCTGCGCCTGCACCCGCAGCTGTTCGGCAGCGCGGCCGATTCCGGCGGCCATCCAGCCTTTCGCGCCGTGCTGGCGCGCAACGCGCTGCTCTCGCGCATCACGGTCGCGCCGGAAGATATCCTGGTGACCCACGGCTGCACCGAGGCGCTCAACCTCGCCCTGCGCGCGGTGGCACAGCCCGGCGACGTGATTGCCGTGGAGTCGCCCACCTACTACGGCCTGCTGCAGATCCTGGAGAGCCTGGGCATGCGCGCGCTGGAGATTCCCAGCAGCCCGCAGACCGGCATCTCGCTCGAAGCGCTGGAACTGGCAGCGCAGACCTACGACAACATCCGCGCCGTGGTGGTGGTGCCGAACCTGCAGAATCCGCTGGGCAGCATCATGCCGGACGCCAACAAGGCGCAGCTGGTGGCCTGGTGCGATGCGCGCGCCATCGCGCTGATCGAGGACGACTGCTTCTCCGCCCTGGCGGAGGGGGACGCGCCACTGGCCGCCCTCAAGGCCTGGGACCGCAGCGGCGGCGTGATCCATTGCGCCTCACTGCACAAGATCCTGGCGCCCGGCATGCGGCTGGGATGGATCGCCGCGGGCAAGTGGCAGGCGCGCGTGGAAATGCTCAAGTACAGCCAGTCGCGGCCCAACGAGTTGCTGGCGCAGATGGCGGCGGCCGAGTTCATGGGTTCCGGCGCGTTCGAGCGGCACCTGCGGCGCCTGCGCGAGCAATTGCGCAGCCAGCGCGCGCAGGTGGCCCAGGCGATTGCCGCCGAGTTTCCCGCCGGCACGCGTGCCTCCAACCCGAACGGCGGCCTGCACCTGTGGGTCGAGCTGCCGGGTTCGGTCCCGTCCGAGGCCGTGTTCGACCAGGCCATGGCGGCCGGCATCCGGGTCGTGCCCGGGGTGATGTTCTCCAACTCCAACCGCTTCGACCATTTCCTGCGGCTCAATTGCGGCACGCCGTTCACGCTGGAGATCGAGCGCGCGTTGCGCACGCTCGCCGCGGTGGTGGCGCGCCTGGCGCACAAGCCGTAGCGGCCGATGACGGATGGCGGATGGCGGATGGCAGGCGATGGGCATGGCGCGCCGCATCCGTCAGCTCGCGCCACCATTCGCTCCTGGCATCGTGCCGTTCATCGCAGCGCGCTAGGCGGCGGCGGACCGGCCCGGCATCCTTGCGAACATTGCCGAAACCGGCAGACCGCGACCAAGGAGAACCAGATGCCACACCCCCGCCTTGCGCTAGCCATCGGGACCGTGGGCTCCGTCCCCCGCCTTTGCACCGCCCGCCGCGCCGACCCGGCGCATCGCCTTGCGCGCGCCGATGCCAGGGCCAGCCAGGACACAAAAGACAACGCCGCGCGCACGGAGCATGACCAGGGACAAAGCAGCGACCCCTGGCTTGCCGCTACCATCGACCGGGTTCCTGTCCAGACCTTGACCGAGATGACTCATGCCAACTCCGCGGCCAGCGGCAAGCTCGATGAACTGCGCACCCTGGCCTCGCACCTGACCACCGGCTCGCTGCTGCAGGCGGCCACGCTGCAATTGATCGCCGAGCAAGAGAACGCGAAGCACCGGTACGCCCCCGCGCGCATCGCCGAGCTGTCCCGCCAGGCCTGACGCGCCGGCGTGCGCCATGTGTGGGTTTTTACGCCACACACTACCCATATCCTCACCTGCTGCCCTATGCTATCGCTCGTAGCGAGCATGGCGGCAGCCACGGCAAATCCGAGGCGGCGCAAAGCCAGCCGTGCCACACGCGTGCCAGCTCTGGCCCGCGCCAAACGGGATTGGGATGGGGATAGGGATTGGGAAAAGACGCATTGATGGCAACGACCGAAACGTCGCGGATCGACAACGAGTACAAGGCCTTGTTCCAGTTGGCGCCGGTCTCGCTGTGGCTGGAAGACTTCAGCGCCGTGCGCGAGCACTTCCAGGCCCTGCGTGCGCAGGGCGTGACCGACCTGCGCGGCCACCTGCGCGCCAATCCGGAGGAAGTCGCGCACTGCTCGGCACGGATCCGCGTGCTGGACGTGAACCAGCGCACGCTGGACCTCTTCCGCGCCGCCGACCTCACCGACCTCGTCAATAACCTCGACACCGTCTTTCGCGACGATATGTTCGACCAGCATGTCGAGGAACTCGGCCAGCTGTGGGACGGCGGGTTGCGCTTTTCAAGCCAGACCGTCAACTACACGCTGGAAGGCAAGCGGCTGGACATCCGCCTGGATGCCACCGTCATGCCCGGCCATGAGGCCACCTGGGAACGCGTGCTGCTGTCGATCGAGGACATCACCGCGCGCGTGGCCACCGAACGCGAGCTGCGCCGCAGCGAGCAATACGCGCTGGGCCTGTTCGAGCATTCGCCGGTCTCGCTGTGGGTCGAGGATTTCAGCGCGGTCAAGGTGCTGCTCGATGAAGTCCGCGGCGCGGGCATCTCGGACTTCCGCACCTTCCTCAACGTGCATCCGGATTTCATTTCCCGCTGCATGCAGGAAATCCGTGTGCTCGACGTCAACCAGCAAACCCTGCTGATGTTCAGCGCGTCGACCAAGGAGGAGCTGCTCTCGCGCCTGGGCGACGTGTTCCGCGACAATATGCGCATCCAGTTCGCCGAGCAATTGATCGACCTCTGGAACGAGAAACTCTGGCAGCAGCGCGAAGTCATCAACTACGCGCTGGATGGCCGGGCCGTGGACGTATTCATGCAGTGGTCGGTGTTTCCCGGCCGCGAGGCGGAGTGGGACCAGGTGCTGGTGTCGCTGACCGACATCACCGCGCGCAAGAAGGCCGAAGCCTATGTCGAATTCCTCGGCAAGCACGACGTGCTGACCAAGCTCTACAACCGCGCCTACTACGAAGACGAGCTCGCGCGGCTGGGCCGCAAGGGCCCGTGGCCGGTCAGCGTGATCGCGGTCGACCTGAACGGCCTGAAGCAGGTCAACGACCAGCTCGGCCACGGCGACGGCGATGCGCTCCTGCGCCGCACCGGCGAGGCGCTGAAAAAGGCCGTGGGCGACCAGGCCTGCGTGGCGCGGGTCGGGGGCGACGAGTTCATGGTGCTGCTGCCGGCACGCGACGAGCGCGGTGCGGCTACAGTGGTCGACCAGATCCACCAGGTGGTGGAACTCAACAACCAGTTCTATCCGGGCACCGCGCTCAGCCTGTCGATCGGCACCGCAAGCTGCGGCGCAACGGACCGCCTGAGCGACGCCGTCAAGCTGGCCGACGCCCGCATGTACCAGGCCAAGCGCGCCCACTACGAGGCGCTCGACGACGAGCGCGAGCGGCGGCGCCGATAGGCAATCGCCGATGTGCAATCGCCGATGTGCAAAAGAAAGGGCCGGCATCAGCCGGCCCCTTCTTCTTGCGTACTAAAGCCTGTCAGCGTTACAGGTACACGATCAGCGCCACGCCGGCGGCGATCAGGCCGAACTTGACCACGTAGTAAGCCGGCCGGCTCCACGCCTTGAAACGCCGGCGATACTGGCCGCAAACCCAGACAATACGGAACAGGCGGTTGATCATGCCGGTCTGGTCGGACTCTTCGTTGGGCGAACTCGCCGCGGTCATGACCTTGCGGCCCAGCCAGCGGTTGATCTTGCCGGCCCAGCCGAAGCGCATCGGACGCTCGATGTCGCAAAACAGGATCAGCCGGTTGCTGTCGCTCTTGTTCTCGGCCCAGTGCAGGTAGGTCTCGTCGAATACCACGCCCTCGCCATCACGCCAGCTATGGCGCTCGCCGTCGACCTCGATAAAGCAGCGGTCGTCGTTGGGCGTGGCCAGGCCCAGGTGATAACGCAGCGAACCCGCGAACGGATCGCGGTGCGGGTTCAGCTTGCCGCCGGGCGGCAGCTCGGCGAACATCGCCGCCTTCACGCTCGGCAGGCCGCGCAGCAGTTCCACCGTGCGCGGGCACAGGACCTCGGCCGACGGATGGCGGGCTTCGTACCATTTCAGGTAGAAACGCTTCCAGCCGTACTTGAAGAACGAGTTGAAACCGGCATCGTTGTTCTTGTCGGCGGCCTTGATCTTGCGCATGGCAGCCAGGGCAAGGCCTTCGTCGCGAATCTCCGGCCACGCAGCGCGGATCTTCTCCAGCTCGGGAAAACGCTCGACGGGGATGTAGGGCGTGCGCGGCACGCCGGAAAATATGTACATGAAGCAGTTGACCGGGGCCACCAGGGCCGAATGGTCGAGCAACTGGCGCCAGATGCGCAGCCTCACCTTGCCGCGAAAATGCACGTACAGGATCGCTCCCAGGTACGCCGCGACGATTATCCACTTGATCACCCGAAATCCTCCATATCAGCAGTACCGCGCGCAGTTGCATACGCGTAGCAACGCGACGGTGTCGGGGGCGAAAACCCGTAGTGTATCGAAATGGGACGCGCCCTGCTGGATGATATCGATACGCCACACGCCGATCCATCACACAGGATCGGCGGCGTAAGCGGCCTAAGCGGCGTAAGCGGCCTAAGCCGCCGGAGGGCAGCCTCGCCTCAGGGCGCGCCGCGGGATTGCCGGGCGATGCGCTCGATCAGCGCGTTGGCGTCGTCGGGCAACCCCCGCAGCGTCAGCAAGCGCGCGTTGAGCACCATATTCTCCAGCACCAGCTTGGCGGTGGAAGCCCACATGGTCGCCAGTAACGCGTCCACCGGCATGCCGGCCGTCTCCATGGCGCTGGAGCGCTGCGCCACCAGACGGCACACCAACGCGCGCAGCGTGGCGTCGTCGAAGGGCAGGTCGGCATAGTCGATGGGGTCTTCCTTCTCGACTTCCACCATCAGTTGCAGCAGCATGTCTTCGGTCATCGGCAAGCTCCCAGGAAGGCTTCAAGGGTCGGATGGTCCTGTTGATGACGCTAATCCTCGGCCCTTGCGTTGTCAATGTGGTGGCCGATCGGCGCTAGCGCATTGACGCAATGGCAACAGGCACCGGGTCCGGCACCCGCGGCAGTAACAGGGACATCCGATGACTCAGGGTAAGCGATAGACAGGTCCCATCAGTCGGCACTGAACAAAGCGTGTAAGCTCCGGTCTGATCTTTACTACCAACCAAGCACCAGAGTTCATGACCGAGCGTTTGTTGTCAGCCATGCGTCAATACGCATGGTTCAGTGGTGTCAAGCACCACGTAGTCCAAGGTGTCGAAGCGCTGGCCACCTTGCTCAAATCTCCCGCAGTCGCAGCCCGCGCAGTGGCTGCCATCGTTGCAGAAACCGAACAGGGCGTGCAGGTGTGGGTGTCCTACTTCGGCAAGCCGATGGATCCGCATACCCAATACGTTTTCTGGCCAATGCAGCGCGCGCTCAAGCCCGCGCGACGACGCGTAGCCATGGTCCCGTTACCGCCGCAGCACCGGGATCGCCGTTAGCCTCGTTGCACCATGCATCGCGAATGGCTGGCTGATGCCGGCGATTCGCGAGCATCAAACCGATGCATCAAGCCAAAGCATCAAGCCAAAGCATCCTGCCTCGACATCCCCTCCCCCGCTCCCCTCATTTCCCATGCCGCCGCTCAGGCGTCGGCCCAGCGCCGCAGCAGGTTGTGATACACGCCGGTAAGTCCCACCACGGCCGCGTCCTTGTGCCCCAGAGCCTGGCCGACCCGCTGGATCTGCGTATCGAGCTCAAACAGTACCGAGCGCTGGCCCTCGTCGCGCACCATGCTTTGAATCCAGAAAAATGACGACACGCGCGCGCCGCGCGTAATCGGGCTGACGTGGTGCAGGCTGGTGGCCGGGTACAGCACCATATGCCCTGCTGGCAGCTTCACGCGTTGCTGCCCGTAGGTATCCTCCACCACCAGTTCGCCACCGTCGTAGTCTTCCGGCTCCGTCAGGAACAGCGTTGCCGAGAGGTCGCTGCGCACGCGGAAGTTGGTACCGCGCAGGTGGCGGATCGCGTTGTCGATATGGTTGTCGAACGCGTGCCCGCCCTCGTAGCGGTTGAACAAGGGCGGATAGACCTTGAGCGGCAGCGCGGCCGAGATGAAGAGCGGATTGGCGCCCAGCGCATCCTGGATCAGGTCGCCCACCTGGCGCGCTACCGGCGAGCCTTCGGGCAGTTGGAGGTTGCGCTTGGCCAATGCCGACTGATGCCCGGAAGTGGCGTTGCCGTCGGTCCACTCGGCTGCATCCATCCAGGCGCGGCATTGGGCAACCTGCGCCTTTGTCAGCACATCCGGGATCTGCAGCATCATGATTTCAATTACCTCGGCAAGACGGTTGGCCCGGGCACCTTGCCGTACCCGGGACGAGCGCCGATTGTAAGAGAAAGCCGTCCATCATACAAATGGGAATCATTATCAGTATCTGCCAGCCTTGACCTGACGCAAGTCCTGCGCAGAGGCGCTGCCCTGTAGGCCTTGTGCCGACATGCGTCGGGCATGCGGCCTACTACAATGGATTGCACCCAGTCCATATTGCCAAGGAGACGGAAATGCCCGAACCGGTACACGACGAAGCGTTGGTCAACCTCTACCTCGAGCAGATTTCCGCCCTGTCGATCAGTGCCTTCGATGGCGCGGATGTGAACGAGGAACTCGGACAGGTGGTGCGCGAGGCCGTCGATCGGTGCGGCGCAAGCAAGACCGCGCCGCAGGGGAATAACCTGAGCGTGCTGATCGAGCGCTTGACCGCCCGGTCCGAAGCAGCGGCGCGCGAAGGCCAGCCGCAAGTGCGAGACACGTTTTCGCGCGCGGCCGAGCTGGCCCGGGCGCCCGCCTGAATCCCTGACTGGCGCTGTGCGGGCGCAAGCCAGCGCGACACTGAACCTCTCAGCGGATCACAGTCTCTAATTGTTATCGCCCGGCGCCCGCCGGGCGCGATCCACTGGCGAACCAGAAGCCCCATGCACAGCGCCTTGCTCCGCTTGTTGTTAGCAGTGACAGTGCTGTGCGTGGGCGCATGCGCCGGCTACCCTTACTACGACCCTTACGACAGCTACAACCCCTACAACCCCTATGATCCCTACGGGTTCGACGAGGGCGGCGTAGCCTATCCCCCTGGCACTTACGGGTTCGCGTATGGATACGACCGTGCGCCCTACTATGGCGGGTTCTACGGCCCGGCCTTCTACTACGGTTACGGTGGCTATCGCGGCTATCGCGGCTACGGCTACTATCGCGGCCCCGGCTACCACGCGGGCGGGCCGCGATACTACGGCGGCTATCACTCCGGCATGGCGCACGGCTACTACCGTGGCCGCGGCTGGGGAGGTACGGGAGGTACGGGAGGCACGCGAGGCAGCCACGGCGGAGGCGGCCGCGGGCGGCACTGATCGGTGCGAATCCATGGTGCACGCAATGCAAACCGGTCGCGTGCAACGCTTGGGTTTCGTATCTTCGGGAATTTGCAGAACATGGCCAGGACGGCCCGGGGATCAGCCTCGGAGACCAGGAAAGGTCTTTGGTTGCGGGGGCAGGACTTGAACCTGCGACCTTCGGGTTATGAGCCCGACGAGCTGCCAACTGCTCCACCCCGCGTCCGAGAGGCCGGATTATGGTGGATCCCACCGCGCATTGCAATCGCTTTGTGACGTCATCGTGAAAATCCCGCCATCCGGCGCGCCATCCCGTGTGCGCATCCGCTAGTCCGTCACCGGGCCCACGAGCTTATCCACAAGCTGGTAGGCCGCAGCGAACGCAGCGACTTCGGCCGCGTGCCGGGTAGCAAACTGCGCACCGTCGCCCGACATGCGCTCGATGTCGCCGGCATCGGAGGGATCCGCACCCTCCTGGCAGACACGCACCTCGTACCCCCACTGGGCAACCTTGCCCAAAGCCGGGACACCGCCGTCATCCGGCTTCGATACGAGGACATAGACGTCCATGCCCCGATATGCCTCCACCCGCCAGTCCGCATTGCTCATTGGATCCTCCATGGTTCTTGCCGCAAGCATGAAGCATAGCCGCTCGCCCCCAACGCGCTCCTGAACCAGCCTATGCCGCCAGCAGCGCCCCCGCAAGACGGCGTGCGCCTATACACCACGGCGCGCGGCGTGATAGCGTACCCCGCGCATGGGACTATCCGAATCGTCGAGGCAGTGCCGGACAAACGCCAGTTGCCGCTGCAGACCGGCGCCAGGCCCGGCCCACATTGCCCGGCCCAGCAGGTGACTCACCGCAACCTCCTGCCAGGACGCCATCTGCGCGAAGACCTGCGACGCCGCCTGCTCGATCACGGCCCATGCCTGCGCTTCGGTTTGCATGCCACAGTCGTAAGCGGCCCGCGCGACATGAATCGCCCGGCTCATGTCCCAGGCCAGGACGCCACGCGCAAGATCGACCCGGGAGCCAAGCAGGCGGCTCGCCCGCAGGTCCGGCATGGCGCGCTCGAGATTGTCGATGCAGCGGGCAAGACGCACCGGATCGAAGCGATCATCGAGCAGCACGATCTCACGCTCGCGTGCCGCGCGCGGCACCGAGAACAAGATCCGGCAGACCTGCGGATACAGCGCGCGATGCCCCTCCTCCAGCAGCCATGCCAGCGTGCCGCGTGCCTCGCCAGCCGTATGGATATGCCAGTCGGTAGCCAGCACGGCCGCCTGCGTGCGTGAATCCACACCGGTGGCAAGGGTGCTGACGTTAAGGGTCGACCGCGCATCGTGCAAAAAGCCCACCAGCAAACTGCGCGTGTACTCGCCGATAGCCGGTGCAGCCTTGTCCTCCGGCGCCTGGCTGGCAACGCAGCCTTGCGGGCCCGGCCCGCGCTCCGCCGCTGATGACAACGCGGATGGCGACATGCCCGGCTTGCGCCAGCGGCATGCGGCACTGGCCACAGCGGCGAGTATGGCGGCACAGACAAACCACGGCAACGATCGCATCACAAGACGCCCCAAAGGAAAGCGTGATCGCTCGGCCCGGCAGAGCGGGAAGCAGCAGCAAGAGAGCGATCCGGTTATGAACGCGCGAGGATGCGCACCGGAATAGAGATTAGCGAGAGGAAGCTCGGCGCACGATGAGACAAGTCTCAATCGCGGCGATTACCGTCGACGCACGGCAGAACGCCGTAGAATGGCCACACCAGGGACCGAGAGCGACGGCAGAAGCCAAAATGAAAAAAGAGCTTCCATTTCTGGAAGCTCTTTTTGCAATGAGTGGTGCGGCTGGCAGGATTCGAACCCACGACCCCTTGGTTCGTAGCCAAGTACTCTATCCAACTGAGCTACAGCCGCACGCGAAGACGGCATTCTAGCGCAGTGAGAAAAAAATGCAAGCCCCCCTTTTTTGCCTGCCGGTCATGGCTACCAGCGATAGCGCGCGCCCAGCGTGCCCCCAGGATTGCGCCCGGCTTTCAGCTTGACCCAGAGCTTGACGCCCCCGTTCGTGCTGCCGTGCGCGCCAAGGTTGACGGAGAGTAGCCCGCGCAGCATGTCGGGATCGATGCGGGTGCCATTGATGTTGATCACCTGCTTGTGGTCCTGCCAAAGATCCGCCTCGACAAAGGGGTACACCCCGCCGACGCCGGTTAGCCGGGTCGGCTGCGTCCGGTAGACTCGCACCACCACCTCCGCGGCGCTTGCGTCCGCAGGCTGCCCGGAGAGAAAACCGGTTGCATTCTTATCGAGGCCGGGCTGATAGGCGAGTTGCAAGCGCGACTGTATCGTCAGGCCTCCGCTGCGCGGCAATACGGTATCCAGCGCGAGTGCCATGCTTTGTATCCGGCCGCCAACGACGCCGGTGGCCGAAGTGGCATCGTCCAGCCGCAGGAAGAACTCGGCGTGTCGCGGCCGGCTGGCGGGTTCGGCATAACCCGGATCGCGCAAGGCCGCCGAGAGCCCGGGGGCATCATTATCCGCGCTGGGCAGAGCCGATGCAGCGGAAGTACTGCCGGCCCAGGAGGACCACTTGCCAATCGACGCGACCAGCGGTGCCTGCACATCGCCACCACTGGCTGGCGCCGCCGGCGACGGGGATTCACCCGCAAGCTGCGCAAAGGAATCGGGTTCGAGCTGGTCCCAGCCGAGACCAGCCTTGCTGCCGGAGGGACGCTCTTCGGCCTGCGCCAGGGAGGCCACCAGCATCGCAAGGATCGAGCAGCAACAAAGCCGGTAAGGATGGGGGTGGGGATGGGCGCCGTATGCGCAAAACCCGGTCCCTGCCGTGCCTGCACCGCCCTGCGTCACGCTCGCAGATGACACACCCCTGGCCATGACTGCAACCCCTGGCTGAAATGAACCATGTCGACTCTGTTTGAGCATAGGTCAAACAAAGCGCAAGCGTTAGGGGTCGGGCGCGCCTTGCGTGGGGCGCCGCACAGGGCCGCCTGGCGAGCGGCCGGATCGTGCCGGCCGCTGCCACATTGCTATGCAAACCAGAGGCGCTCCGCTAGGATCGCGGCTGCCCGCCGGGACGCAGGACGAAAGCTCGGCGAGCCAGCCTTAGCGGTGCAAGAAGAAGCGAATCAACGGAAAAGCGGAAGATCCTGATGACCAACGACCCCATTGACAGGCCTGACAATCCTGGCGAGCGCGATGCTTCAAAGATGAAACAGAATGGCGCCGTCGGCAAGTTGCCGATCGCTCCGGTACACAACGTCCTGCGTGACACCCGCGAACTGCTGGGCAGCAGCGGCGAGCTCGAAGCCGGGCGCGGCATGATTACCGCCATCCTTGCGCTGGCCCTGGGCGGGCTGAGCCTGCTGGGCGTGATTGCCTTCCATTTCCCGCAATACCTGACCACGCCCGAGCTACGCCACAAGTATTCGGTCGACGTGTTGCGTCACGTGCTGTTTGCCGCGCTGCTGGTGTCCGGCGGCATGTCGCTGAGCAACCTGGTGCTGGGCCGCAAGCGCAGCCTGAACGCCGCGGCATTCGCACTGGTAGCGCTGGCGGTGGCGCTGGGCGGCTCACGCGTAGCCGTGGGCGACTTCCCGGACCACACGCCGTACATCGGCCTGGACTGGTTCATCCTCGACCTGCTCGGCTCAACGCTGATCTTCGTCGTGATCGAAAAGATGTTCCCGCTCTATCGCGGGCAGGCCGTATTCCGGCGCGAATGGCAGACCGACCTGGTGCACTTTGCGGTCAACCACTTCATCGTTGGCCTGATCCTGCTGACGGTTAACTTCCTCATTTTCCGCTTGTTCGGCTGGCTGGTGCGCGACAGCGTGCACGCGTTCGTGGGGGGCATTCCCTTCGTGCTGCAACTGCTGCTGTGCATTCTCGCGGCCGACCTGGCGCAGTACTGGACCCACCGCGCGTATCACGAGGTACCCTTCCTGTGGAAATTCCACGCCGTGCACCACAGCACCAAGACCATGGACTGGCTCGCTGGCTCGCGCCAGCACATGCTGGAACTGGTGTTCACGCGCGTGCTGGTGTTGGCGCCGCTCTACGTGCTGGGCTTTAACAAGAGCGTCATCGACGCGTACATCATCATCGTCGGCTTCCAGGCGGTGTTCAACCACGCCAATGTCCACCTGCCGTGGGGCCCGCTGCGCTACCTGGTGGTCACGCCGGATTTCCATCACTGGCACCATGCGTCGGATGACGAGGCGATCGACAAGAACTACGCGGCGCACTATGCCTTTCTCGACTACCTGTTTGGCACCGCGGTGAAATCCGGCAAGCGTTTCCCCGAAAAATACGGCGTGGTCGGCGACTACATGCCGGACGGCTTCGTGCGCCAGCAGCTATTCCCCTTCCGGCCGATGCCGCCGGCGCGCAAGGACGACGAGGCATAAGACGGCCCGGCATACTGGCATGACGTGCGCCAGCCCGGGATCGAAGCCCTGCAGGTCGGCGATATTTTATGCCGGCCGCCGTCCCATCGCGGATCGGGGCGAAACCAGATGGAATGCGTGGAGCGCGAGAAATAGGCCGCCTTGGGCGGCGGCGCCCTGAAATGCGCCGGATGCCGCGCGGGTAGCAACCGCACGAAAGCGCGGCAAAAAAAAGGCCACTGCATAAGCAGTGGCCTTTTTCATCGAGTCTTGGTGCCCAGAAGAGGACTCGAACCTCCACAGTGTTGCCACCGCTAGGACCTGAACCTAGTGCGTCTACCAATTTCGCCATCTGGGCTTCGTTTTGCTGCCTTGTTGCAGCGCTGCGAAGAACGACATTATGCAGAACACGGAATTCGCTGTCAACTCCTGCCCTGAAATTTCTTTCGCGGCCGCGATCAAGGCTGAAAACAGACATGCCCAGGCCTGTCGTCCAGGTGCAAGGTGGCTGTGGCGGGACGCGTGCTCGCCACCACCTTGCCCGCGCGCAACACCAGCAGACGGGTGGCGCGCAGCCGGATTGCCTCGACCGCGTCGCGTGCCTGCAGCAGCACCAGGTCGGCCCGACAGCCCGGTGCAATGCCATAGCCTTCCAGCCCAAGAATGCGCGCCGGCGTTTCGGTGACGGCAGCAAAGCACGCGCGCATGGCGGCCTGCCCGGTCATCTGCGCCACGTGCAGCCCCATATGCGCCACCTCCAGCATGTCGCCGGAGCCCAGGCTGTACCACGGGTCCATCACGCAATCGTGGCCGAACGCCACCGGCACGCCCGCGGCCAGCAACTCCGGCACGCGGGTCATGCCGCGCCGTTTCGGGTAGCTATCGTGCCGGCCCTGCAGCGTAATGTTGATCAGCGGATTGGCGATGGCCGCCACACCAGACTCCCGAATCAGCGGGATCAGCTTGGAGACGTAGTAGTTGTCCATCGAATGCATCGAGGTCAGGTGCGAGCCCGTCACCCTGCCCTGCATGCCAAGGCGCACGGTCTGGCTGGCCAGCGTCTCGATATGGCGCGACATCGGGTCGTCGCTTTCGTCGCAATGCATGTCGACCCGCAAGCCTCGCTCACAGGCCAGTTCGCACAGGATACGCACGGACTCCGCGCCATCGGCCATGGTCCGCTCGAAATGCGGGATGCCGCCCACCACGTCCACGCCCATGCCGAGCGCCCGCTTGAGATTGTCGAGCGCGCCCGGCGCGCGCAGCGCGCCATCCTGTGGAAAGGCCACCAGTTGCAGGTCGAGGTAAGGCCGGACCTTCTCGCGCACGTGCAGCAGCGCCTCGGTGGCAAGCAGGCGCGGGTCGCACACATCCACGTGTGAACGGATCGCCAGCAGGCCTTTGGCCACCGCCCAGTCGCAATAGGCCAGCGCGCGCTCGACAATGGTGTCCTGCGTCAGCAGCGGCTTGAGTTCACCCCATAGCGCGATGCCTTCGAGCAAGGTGCCGGACTGGTTGATGCGCGGCAGGCCGTAGGACAGCGTCGAGTCCATGTGGAAATGCGCATCGACAAATGGCGGCGTCACCAGTTGTCCCGCGGCATCGACCTCGGCAGCGGCAGGCGCCTTGAGCGCCGGTTCCACCGCCTTGATGCGATCGCCCAGGATGCCGATGTCGATGCCGGTGCGGCCATCGGGGAGCGTGCAGTTGCGTAGGATCAGGTCGAGCATGTTGCGGCCTTTTCGTTATGATTGCTTGCCTGGAATCAGCGCTCACCCCTGCGATAGGGCTTCATCAGCGCTTGCGGGTAGGCGGCGCGGCGCGCCACCAGCACCAGCGCGAGGATCGACAGCACATACGGCAACATCAGGTAGAGCTGGTAAGGCAGCGGCGGCAAGCCGGGAAGGCTCGCGCCGCTTTGCTGCAAGCGCAACTGCAGCGCGTCGAAGGCGGCGAACAGCAACGCGCCGGCCAGCGCGCGGCCCGGCCGCCACGAAGCAAACACCACCAGCGCCACGCAGATCCAGCCGCGGCCGTTGATCATATTAAAGAAAAATGCGTTGAACGCGGATAGCGTGAGGAACGCGCCGCCCACCGCCATCAGGGCGGACCCCGCCATGATGGCACCGATACGCGTCGCGCCTACGCGAATCCCCTGCCCCTCGGCTGCGGCGGGATTCTCGCCGACCATGCGCACGGCCAGGCCGAGCGGAGTCCGGTAGAGCAGCCAGGCCACCACGGGCACCAGCCCCAGCGCCAGCAGCGTCAATGCGGTCTCCTCACCGAACACCGGGCTGAACATACCGCCTATCAGCGGAACGCCGCCGATCCAGTGCATCGGGGCAAAGGGCGTGATGGTCGGCGGCGTGGACACCGAGGCAAAGCCGAGCCGGTAGGCATAGTAGGAAAGGCTGGTGGCTAGCATGGTCACGCCCAGCCCAGCCACATGCTGGGACAGCGCCAGGCTCACGGTCAGCCAGCCATGCAGTAGCCCGAAGGCCAGCCCGACACCGGCTGCCACCGCCACCCCACCCCATAGCGGCGCACCGTGATAGACCGCCAGCCAGCCACTGAAAGCGCCAGCCACCATGATGCCCTCGATGCCAAGGTTGAGTACGCCGGCACGCTCGCACAGCAGCACGCCCAGCGTGCCGAAGATCAGCGGCGTAGCCACGCGCAGTACGGCGATCCAGAAGGGCGCCGAGGCCACGATATCGAGCAGTTCCATCAGGCCACCTTACCCGGGGCATCGAGGCGGATGCGGTAGCGTGTCAGCATGGTCGCCACCAGCATGGCAAGCAGCGCCACCGCCACGATCACGTCGGCGATGCTGTTGGGCACGCCCGCCGCGCGGCTCATGCCATCCGCCCCCACCAACACCCCGGCCACGAACACCGACGCCGCCACCACGGCAAGCGGATGCAGCCCGGCCAGCATGGCGATGACCACGCCCGCATAGCCATAGCCGGGAGATATATCGAGCGTGAGGTAGCTGGTGCGCCCCGCCACCTCCACCACACCCGCCAGCCCCGCAAGGCCGCCGGACAACAACGCGGCCCACATCGTCACACTGCGCACCGGCATGCCCGCGAAGGCCGCGGCCCGTGCATTGGCGCCTACCGCGCGCATCTGCAGGCCAAACACCGTGAAGCGGTTGACCGCCCACAGCATCACGGCCAGCGCGCAAGCCAGCAACAAGCCGCTGTGCACGCGCGAGCGTTCCACCAGCCTGGCCAGCTCCAGCTCCGGCACTAGCGCCACTGATTGCGGCCAGCCCATCGCGGTGGCGTCTTTCATCGGGCCATCGAGCATCATCGAGACGAACAGCAACACGATGAAATTGGCCAGCAGGGTCGTGACTACCTCATCCACGCCGAGCCGGCTCTTGAGCCACGCGGCCCCAAGCAGCAACATGGCGCCGGCCAGCATGCCTGCCACCACCATCAGGACAAAGAGCAAGCCCATGGGCAGTTGCTGCGCCCAGGGCGCAACCGCGCCATCGACCTGACCGCCAACCGCCACGGCGGCCAGCGCACCGAGATAGAGTTGCCCTTCCGCGCCGATATTGAACAGCCGCGCGCGAAAGGCCACCGCCACCGACAGACCGGTCAGGATCAGCGGCGTGGCGCGCGTGAGCGTTTCCGACCACGCAAAGCGCGAGCCGAAGCCGCCTTCCAGCAGCAGCGCATAGGCACGTCCAACCGGTGCGCCGGCCCAGCGCACCAGCAAGGCGCAGATCAGCAGCGTGGCAAGGATGGCGACGATGGGCGCGGCCAGCATGGCCATGCGCGAAACGCTGGTTCGGGCCTCAAGCCGCATGGAGCACCTCCCCCTTGCCCGCTTGCGCGTGCTGGCCACCGCCCGAGCCGGCCATGGCCAGGCCGAGTTCACCCAGCGTCCACGCCGCCGTAGGCCGGGCTTCGGTCAGATGTCCGGCATGCATCACGGCGATGCGGTCGGCCAGCGCGTGCAGCTCATCCAGGTCCTCGGAGATCAGCAGTACGGCAGCGCCTTCGCGCGCAGCGTCGAGCAGGCGGGCGCGCACATAAGCCACCGCCCCGATATCGAGTCCCCAGGTTGGCTGGCTGGCCACCACCAGCCTTGGCGCGCTGCCTTCGCCGCGCACCGAGAGCGCCCGGCCCAGGATCAGCTTTTGCATATTGCCGCCCGACATGGTTCGCGCCGGCACATCGATGCCGGCGGTGCGCACATCGAAACGCGCGACCAGGTCCCGCGCGAACCGCTGCGCGGCGGCTCGCCGGATGACACCCCAGCGCGAAAAGCGCGGTTCGCTGAGTTGTTCACTAACGGCGTTCTCCCACACGGCAAGATCGCCCACAACGCCGATCGCATGGCGATCCTCCGGCACGCGTGCCACGCCCGCCCCAATCCATGCGCGGGGCTTTGCGGACATCGGCTTGCCTGCCAAGGTGACACGCCCCTCACTAGCCTCCAGCATGCCGCTGGCCAGCTCCGCCAACGCGGACTGTCCGTTGCCGGAGACACCGGCAATGCCGACGATCTCGCCGGCACGCACCTGCAGGCTGACCTCGCGCAGCAGCGCGCGCCCGTTGGCGGCGCGCGCGCCTACGTGCTCCAGCGCAAGCACGGGTGGCGCCGCGTTGCCATTTGCGCCATCCTCGGCACTCGGCCGCGCCACGCGTTCCGGCATCGCGACCACGCGGCCGACCATCAACTCTGCCAGTTCGGCCTTGGTGATCTGCGCCGCGGCACACAGCGCCACCAGCTTGCCGCCCCGCAGTACCGCGATGCGGTCGGACACACGCAGCACCTCATCAAGCTTGTGGCTGATAAAAATCACTGACAATCCTTCGGCGATCAGTTGCGCCAGCGTGGAGAACAGCGTCTCGGCCTCGTGCGGCGTCAGGACGGCAGTCGGCTCATCGAGAATCAGCACGCGGGCGCCGCGATACAACGCCTTCACGATCTCCACGCGCTGGCGCTCTCCCACCGACAGTTCGCCGACCCTTGCCTGTGGGCGCACCGCCAGGCCGAAGCGCTCAGCCAGGGCCAGCACCTTGCCGCGCGCGGCGTGCCCGTCCAGGCGCCATTGCCACAGCGGCTGGGTGCCGAGCATGATGTTGTCCAGCACTGAAAGATTGTCGGCTAGCGTGAAATGCTGGTGCACCATGCCGATGCCGGCCGTCAGCGCCGCGCGCGGCTGGCCGGGCGGCAACGGCTGGCCGTCCACCTCCACCGTGCCAGCGTCGGCCACGTAGTGTCCGAACAGGATGCTGACCAGCGTGCTCTTGCCGGCGCCGTTCTCGCCCAGCAAGGCCAGCACCTCCCCGCGCTGCAACTCCAGCGAGATATCGTCGTTGGCCACAAGCGGGCCGAATCGCTTGGTAATACCGGCAAGGCGCAGGATAGGGGTAGGCATGGATGGCTGATGATGGCGTTTAAAGGCGTCGACGGCTTGCTCCCCCAGCCCGAACGCGGGCGAGGGGAGCAAACGCAGCCGGGCACTTCAAGTGGCTCTGGCCACCTCACTGCGACGACTTCGGCTCCGTTTCCACCACCTTGACCGCAAACTTGCCATCGAGGATCGCCCTCTCTTTCGCCTTGACCTTGGTCATCACGTCGGCTGGCACCTTACCGTCGAACGTGCCCAGCGGCGCGAGCTCCGCGCCTTTGAACTTCATCAGCGAATAAGGGCCATAGTCCTCGCTCTTGAACTGGCCGGCCTTGACCTTGCCGAGCGCGGCGCCCACGGTGGGCTCCATGTTCCACAGCGCCGAGGTCACCACGGTAGCGGGATACTGCGGCTGCGTGTTGATGACATTGCCGATCGCCAGCTTGCCCTTTTCCTTCGCGGCGTCGGATACGCCAAAGCGTTCGGCGTAGAGCACGTCGGCGCCCTTGTCGATCATGGCGAAGGCCGCTTCCTTGGCCTTGGGCGGATCGAACCACGAGCCGATGAAGCTGACCGTGAACTTCACTTTGGGATTGACCTCGCGCGCGCCTTCCATGAAGGCGTGCATCAGCCGGTTGACCTCGGGGATGGCGTAGCCACCGACCATGCCGATATGGTTGGTCTTGGTCATGCCGCCGGCGATCATGCCAGTGAGGTAGGACGGCTCCTGGATGTAGTTGTCGAACACAGAGAAGTTAGGCGCCTGCGGCTTGCCGGAAGAGCCCATCAGGAACGCGGTCTTGGGATAGTCCTTGGCCACCTTGCGCGCGGCCGCCTCGACGGCGAACGATTCGCCCAGGATCAGCGACGAGCCCTGCTCCGCGTACTGGCGCAGCACGCGCTCATAGTCGGCATTGGACACGCTTTCCGAGAACACATAATCGATCTCGCCGCGCGCCTTGGCCTCATTGAGCGCCTTGTGAATGCGCGACACCCATTGCTGCTCGACGGGCACGGTGTATACCGCCGCCACCTTCAGCTTGGCCTGCGCCTGCGCCGGCACGATGCCACCAAGTGCGGCCACGCTGGCGGCAGCCGCCGCGAATTTCAACCAAGACCTGCGCTTACCCTCAAAACTCATGGCTCTCTCCCCTTGTTGACGATAACTCCACGGCCAGGCCAGCCGGTTCCAGCCCGCAACCTCGCAGCAAAAGCCGCACCAGGTGGTCGGTGGCCTGTTCATAATCGCGCTGGCCCAGGTGGCTCACCCCAAGCACGGCGCAAACTTGCGATTCAAAATCGGCATAGGTCTGGGTGGCCGCCCAGATCGTGAAAAACAGGTGCTGCGGATCGACGCTGGCCATCTCGCCGCGCGCGATCCATTCCCGGATCACGCCGGCCTTGCGCGCCACCAGCGCGCGTAGCGCGCCGCTGAGCACGTCGCGGATCTCCGGCGCACCATGCAGCAACTCGTTGGCAAACACGCGCGAGGCATCCGGATGGCTGGCAGACAGCCGCATCTTGGCGCGGATGTACTGCTCCAGTGCCACCTGGGGCCGCTGCTCCGCGCCGATGATGTCGGTCTCGGACAGCCACAGCGCGAGCGTATGCGCCAGCACGGCCCGATATAGCGCCTGCTTGGTGCGGAAGTAATAGTGCAGGTTGGACTTCGGCACGCCGGCGCGCGTGGCGATCTCGTTCATGGTCGCGCCGGCAAACCCGGCCCGGGCGAACACGTACTCGGCCGCGCGCAGGATCAGCGCCTCGTTCTCCTGGCGGATGCGTCCCCCCGCCACCTCCCGCGGCGGCGGAAAGCATGGCGGCGGCGCCGTAGCCGGCGCTCCCATCACTTGGTGCCGTAGAGGCGGTCGCCGGCGTCGCCCAGGCCAGGCACGATGTAGCCGTGCTCGTTGAGTTCCTCGTCAATGGCCGCGGTGACGATGGCTACGTCGGGGTGCGCCGCTCGCAAGGCCATCAAACCCTGCCGCGAAGCGATCAGGCACACGTACTTGAGCGTGCTCACGCCGGCCTCCTTCAAGCGGTTGAGCGCGGCGATGGCGGAGTTGCCGGTAGCCAGCATCGGGTCGACCACGATCACCAGCCGCTCATGGATGTCTTCCGGCATCTTGAAGTAGTACTCGATCGGCTCCAGCGTTTCCGGGTCGCGGTACAGGCCGATATGCCCGACCCGCGCGGCCGGCAGCAAGTCCAGCATGCCATCCAGGAAACCATTGCCGGCCCGCAGGATCGACACCAGGCACAGCTTCTTGCCAGAGAGCACCGGCGACTGCATGGGCGCGATCGGCGTCTTGATGGCGATGGTCTCCATCGCCAGGTCGCGGGTTGCCTCGTAGGTCAGCAACTGGCTGATCTCGCGCACCAGCCGGCGGAAATTGTCGGTGGTGGTGTCTTCGCTGCGGACCAGCGTGACCTTGTGCTGCACGAGCGGGTGATCCACTACCATCACGGACGCAGTGGCGGGCGGTACGGCGGAGAGGTCGGTCATGATGCGCTCCTGGAGGGCGGTAGCGGATAGCACTTGCTGGTTGCTCATGCTGATTGCTGTTTGCTGCGGCGCGGGTCTGGAAAATCCGCTAGAACACCGTGCCGTCGCTGTTGATGGCGAAAGGCGGCGGGCCACCTGGCCTGCGCTTGGCGGCAATGCGCCGCCCCGCGGCCCAGGTGCCGCCCTCCAGCACGCGGGCCAGCGGGAACGACTCGGCCGACAACCCGAGCGCCTCGCGCACCGACGCGGCCACGAGGTCGAGTCCCGTCACCGTGAGCGCGCGCCATTCCACGATAACCGGCTCATCCACCGTGTGCGCCACGGCAGTAAAGCCAGGGTCGCGCGGCACCATCAGCTCGAAATCGAACAGCAGCCCGCCGTTGCGGTATTCGGGCAAGCCCGTCAGGACCTCCAGCCCGGTCACGGTCAGGCCGGCATCTTCCAGCGGTTCCAGCAGCGAGTAGGTGAGCCACTGGGTCAGCTTGTGAAAAGGCACCAGGCCATCCGTACAGGCCGGGTGGTGCCAGCAGTCGCCCAGCGACACGCCGTCCAGGCTCACGCGCCCGGGCCATACCGGCCCCAGCGCCACCAGCAGCGTGGTAAGCACGAAGCCGGCCTCGATCTGCCCAGAGCTGGCATGCGCCTTGAGGTAGTCGAACAGGTTACCCAGCCGCGCCGGCGAACCAAAGACCGCTGGCGTGGCTTGCGCCACCTCGCCAAGACGGCGCAACAGCCGGGCGCGTCCATCCAGGCCCACCAGCGGGTTGTGCTGGGCCACCTGGAATGCGGTTGCGATGGAAGACGCATCGATACGCATCAGGCGCTCGGCGTCGGAGCGCAGCGGCTGGCCCGGCTGGGCGGAAAAGCCGCCGCGCGCGAACAGGTCGAAGCTGGCCACGCCGAGCCCTTCGGAGCGCGTCAGCGACAGGTCGCTGGCGGGATCGCGATAGCGCCAGTCCGGGCCCGCGCCGGCATCCAGCAAGACGCTGGGAATTACCAGGTCGATGCCGATGCGGGCGCGTTCCTCGCGGTCGGCCTCGCCGGAGAGCCCGCCGCGTTCGCACAGGATCTGCCAGCGGTCCAGCTTCTCGCCAGGGCCGCCGCTCTCGAAATGACGCCAGCGGCTGTGGTATGGCACGTTGAGGTCGGGATAGCGCTGGCGGATGGTGGCCGCCACATAATCGGCCACTGCCGGGATCCGCTCGGGATGCCAGGTAAACAGCTCGGACGCGCCGGCTGCCACATGATCCGTCACGGCAGCGCAGCGGGTGCGTACCGCGTGCCCGGTGAGCAACGCGGCGGCCGGATGGCCAGGCGGCACGGGACTGGCCCAGCCACCGGCATCATCCTCGCCGTTGATGAAAGGATTCGCGGCGCCGCGCACGCCGCCCGCTTCGGGTATCTCGTTCATTCGTGCAGTCCTCTACCCTTGGCCAGCGCGAGTTCTTCCGCGTCGGGCGGGGTATAGCTCGTGAAGTAGCCAGCCGCCACCTTGGCGTCGATTTCCACGCGGGCATCGGCCGGGATCAATGCGTCGGGAATCGCGACCTGCTCGACCACCTCGATACCCTGAGCGGTCAGCGCCCCGTGCTTCATATTGCTCATCGAAGCCCAGCGGTCGATACGCTTGATGCCGAGCCAGTGGAACACATCGGGCATGAGCTCCTGGAAGCGCATGTCCTGCACGCCGGCGATACATTCCGTGCGTGCGAAGTAAGTCTCGGCCCGGTCGCCGCCAACCTGGCGCTTGCGGGCGTTGTAGACCAGGAACTTGGTCACCTCGCCCAGCGCCCGGCCTTCCTTCCGGTTATAGACCACCAGCCCCACGCCGCCCTGCTGCGCCATCTCGATGCACACCTCGATGCCGTGGGCCAGGTACGGCCGGCAGGTACATATGTCGGAGCCGAACACGTCCGAGCCGTTGCACTCGTCGTGCACGCGGCAGGCCACCTTGGTCTCGGGCTTGCCAAGCTGGCTGACATCGCCGAAGAAGTACAGGGTCATGCCACCGATCGGCGGCAGGAACACTTTCAGGTCGGGGCGCGTGACCAGTTCCGGGAACATGCCGCTGGTCTGCTCGAACAGGCTGCGGCGCAGCATGCTCTCCTTGATCTCGAAGCGGCGCGCCAGCCCCGGCAGGTACCAGACCGGATCGATCGCGGCTTTGGTGACCCGCACGTCGCCATTGGCATGGAGGATCTGCCCGTCGGGTGTGAGCCGGCCGGCCGCAATGGCGCCCATCAGTTCCGGCATATTGATGTGGGCGCGCGTTATGGCGATCGAGGGACGGATGTCGATGCCTGCAGCGATCCGGTCGCCGAAGGCGCTGGACACCAGGTGGCCCCAGGGATCCATCGAGACGATCTTGTCCGGGTCGCTCCACTGCGGGTGAGGCCCGATGACCTCAGCCGGCGAGGTATCGGTGAGATCAGCGCGGTGGTCTCGCTGCAGCTTGCCGGAGGCCACCGCCAGCGCGCGGTAGACCGCGTATGCGCCGGAATGGGTGCCGATCACATTGCGCTGAGCCGGATTGGTCAGGCTTGCGATCACGGGGCCGCGCTCCGCTGCCGTGGCGGCCCCCCAGTGGATTGGCTCGGCCGGCTTGTCGCGGCGCGCGTGCGAGGTCAGGACAATATGATCGGACATGGCAGCCTCGGGACGAGAATCCTGACCAAACGGTCAGGTTTACGATTCCATAGTAGGCAACCTTCGTGCCATATCCCAATGCTCGTTTCTACCTTGTGTTGCACGCCGCACGATGCCACTTGCGCACCGTGCCTGTGCGCAAGCGCCGTGGCCAGCGCTGGTCCTGGTGCATAGGCACCACGTAAAAGCGGCACCGGGCCACTAGCAGGGCCGGGTGCCGCTGGATGTACCTTCGGATAAACCGGAAGCGCGATCGGGCTATCGGGGCTATCGGTCGGTCAGGTTGACCGTTGCTGCCCCGCCTGCTGCCGCTGGACCGGCTCGTGGGCAGCAGGCCACAGCGCCAGGCGCAATGCGCGCAACGGCGCACCGCTCTCCACGTAGCGATGGAACAAGGCCCCCGCAGCGTTGCTCAGCAGCCAGGCCAGCACCATGCCGAGGGCATTGAGGACGGGCCGTTGCGGAGCCAGATGGAAGACCAGGGCATTCACCACCAGGCAAATCGGGAAATGCACCAGGAACACCGAGTAGGAAATACGCCCGAAAAATGCCAGGAACTGGGCCTGCGGCCAGTGCTCAAGCCAACCGCCACGGCGCGCCGTGCCGAGCAGCAGCGCGATCGCCAGCGCCACCGCGATGCGCAGCCGGAAATCCACGGCCAGCGCCGCCAGCACCACGGCGCACAACAGCAGCAGTGCCACCGGTGAACGCTCAGGCTCGGATGCCCAGAAAGCCAGCGTGCCCAAGCCGTAAGCGCCGAAGAAGTAAATCGCCCAGATATCCCACGTGGCATCGCGGTTGAACCAGAACAGCGAAGCCAGCGCCAGTCCGGCCACCACCAGTGGGCCCATCGGGCTGCCGCCCACGTCGAACCATTGCTCGCAGCGGCGGGCCGCCCACAACGCCACCATCAGCAAGGCGAACAACTGCAGGTCGATGGCCACATACCAGACCCCTGCAGACAAGGCATCGAAATCCAGCACGTTGTGCAGCAGCAGCACATGCGCCAGGAACTGGTGCAAGCCGGGGGCACCGGGAATGGAGTCGTGGTGCATCCAGGTGCGCGCAATGGCGGCACCGGCAATGGCAATCAAGATAGCCGCGGTATAGGGCACCACCAGCTTCTGGTAGCGGTGCCAGATTGCCTGCAAGGGGCGTGGCACCATCAAATGCCCGCCGGGCGCCAGGCTGCGCGCCGCCAGGAAGCCGCTGATGACGAGGAACACCTGCACGGCGATGCGCGCGTACTGTGAGAACCAGTCGAGCAGGCCGGGCGCCAGCACATGGGCCGCATCGGACATGGGGCCATAGAAGGCAAGATGGTGCAGCACGATCAGTTGTGAACTGATCGCCTTGAGAGCGTCAATGCACGCCATGCGCGAAGGACGGGGGCTCATTTGTTATAAGAATGCTACAAAGTACACAAGGGCCGGATTCTACTCCCAGGAGACAGGATGGCGCCAAGACCGGCCACGATGCACCGCCGCAAAATGGCGATAAGCGTTGTATTGGTCACACATTGCACCGCGATATATGTACCAAACAGCATATTGACGGCATCTACCTAAAAACTGTAACGATTTCCCACCGGCCCCCTGCATGACAGCCAGAGCAACGCCGCCGCCACGCCCAGCGAAACCCAATAATCGGTAGGCGCGCCGGCCCACCAGTGGATGTGCCAGGGCACGAAACTCGGCGCAAAGCGCGCTAGCCCGAATGCCGGGTTCAGCACGAACCAGAGAAAATCCTCGCTGATCCAGAACACCATGATGCAAGCGATCACGCGCGCCTCGGCGCGCCAGTTCCAGCGCCCGCCGAACACCAGCGAAAAATGGAAGAACAGCGCCACGCAGGGGAATACCCACGCGTGATACCCCGTCATCGGGCGTCCGCCCCAGAAAATATCCAGCAGCCAGTGATGCTCGATGCGCCAAGTGGGCAGGTTGGCCGCCCAGCCGGCGGCGCCCTCGATCTGGATCTCCACGTTAGCGAAGAAATAGGCCAGCAGCAGGGTCCAAGCCACGGTAAGCACCAGCACCATGGGATGGCGCGACGGATAGGACTGGCCCGCGCGCCGGGTTGAAGAAGACAGGTTCAGCGCGCGCATCTCAACGCGCCACCGTCGCAGCAGTGCCGCCGTGGCCGGCTAGCTGGCCGCACCGCGCCAGTTGCCCGATTACGGTTTCCAGCACGCGGCGCGCCGCCGCCGGTTGCCCCAGCGCGCTAGCCCGCGCACGCATCTGGTCGAGCCGTGCCGGCTCCGCCAGCAAGAGGCGCACCCGGTATTCGAGCGATACCAGGTCGACCGCCTTGAGCGCAGCGCCTTGCTCCAGCAGGTAATCGGCATTGCGCTCTTCCTGCCCGGGAATCGGCGCATTGACCACCATCGGCACGCCCATCGCCAGGCATTCGGACGTGGTCAGTCCCCCCGGCTTGGTAATGACAAGATCGGAGCACGCCATCAAGCGTTCCACCTCGTTGGTAAAGCCGAAGGGAAAGAGGCGGCCGGGATGTGCGGCGGCTAGCGTCTTGAGCCGCACCAGGGCAGTCTCGTTGCGCCCGGCAAGCACGACCAACTGGAAATCGTGGTCCAGCCGCATCAGCGCGCCTGCCACCTCGTCAAGGCCGCCGAGCCCTGCCCCGCCGCCCATCAGCATGATGGTGCGCCGTGCCGGATCGAGCCCGAAATGCTGTGCGCAGGCCTGGCGATCCTGCGGGTGGGAAAACGCAGGCACCACCGGAATCCCTGTGGTGTGGATGCGGCCAGCCTCGATCCGGCTGGCCCGCATGCGAAACGCGATTTCCTCGCTGGCGGCAAAGTAACCCGTCATATGGGGAATCACCCACATGCCGTGCAGATCAAAGTCCGTCACCTGCACCCACACGGGCACCGCCAGCCGCTGCCGGCGCACCTCATGCATCAGGATCTCGGCGGGCAGGAAGTGCGTGCAGACGATGGCATCCGGGGCGAACTCGTCGATCGCCCGGCGCAGCGCGCGCGTGCTCAGGCGCTCGGCGGCGCGCCGCAGCTTTTGCATCGGTGCGGCCGGATCGGCCTCGGAAGTGTGCTGGTACAGCATGCCCCAGAGGGCCGGATAGCTGTTCACCAGCTTGATGTAGAAGTCGGTGTAGAGCTTGCGAAACGTGGCCGGGACGTATTCCATCACGTCCAGGTGAAGCGTCTGCACGCCGGGGAACTCGGCTTCGGCGGTCAGGCGCAGTGCTTCAGCGGCGCGCATGTGGCCGGCGCCGGCGGAAACACTGAGGAACAGGATCTTCTGCTGCTGCATGGGGATTCGGGGGAGATTGGGCTTCCGGGGTGAAGCCCGGAGGTTCCGGAACGCTGGGGTGCTGGGGCGTTGGAGAGTTTCGGGGCGGTGCTCACTTCATGACGAAGGACTTGATCAGCGTCAGTTCGCCGGGCTTGCGCATCGGCACGCGGAACACCTGCTGCTTTTCGTTGGGCGTGTTTTCATCGGTGATCAGCGCCACTTGCGCCACGGTAATGGCTTCGGGGCCGGCGCCGCTGCCGTAGTAGTTCACATAGACCAGGTAGGTACCGGGTGGCGGCGCGGCAATCGAATAGATCTCCGGGCCATAGCCGGTGGTGACGTCGACATCGAGCGCGCCGCCGTTGCTGGCCACGCGATTCGCATAGAAGGTGTGCTGGCCGTCGGGCGCCACCACATGCAGGTCCAGGTCGGTCTGATCGCTGTCCCAGGACAGCACCACGCGCAGACGCGGGCGGGTCTTGCCCTGGTAGCCGTCGTAGAACTGCACGCGCTTGCTGGCGCCCTGCGCGCTGCGGATCTCCACGCTGTTGCTGCCGCCCGAGAAAGCGTAGGGCCGCGAGAAGCGGCCATCCTCCTCGACCCGCTGCGGCAGCGCCACGCCATTGACCACCAGGGTGGCAACCGAGCCGCCACCGCGCCGCCCGAGCCCGCCGGGTGCGGGGCTCGACACGGCGCTCGCGGCATCCGCCTCGGACTTGGGCGCCGCGCGGATGCGCCCGGCAATCATGGCGCTGGCGGCTTGCCCGGCTCGCGTGGAGACCGACACCGCCGGGTAATGCACTTCCTGCGTATAGGCCGAAGCGTCACCGGCCGAGTTGCGCCAGCCGTTGCGCGGCGTGGTGAACTCGATGGCATCGTCGGCTCGCGCGGCGCCGGCCAGCAACAGTGCCGGCAGGGTCAGGCTGATCAATGCTAGTTTCGGCGAGTGCTGCATATCCACGGTTCCTTCCTGCGTTCTTTGCGACTGTTTTCTGGCCAGGCGTCAGTGTGGCTATGAGTGTGACTGATCGACGTGTCGGATCAGAAACGCACCGACTTCATGAGCGCCAGTTCGCCCAGCTTGCGCAGCGGCACCACGAGCGTCTCACGCTTTTCATTGAGCGTGTTCTCGTTGTAGATCAGCGTGAGCTTGGCGGTAATCAGGTCGCGATCGTTCTTGCCTTTCTCGAAGTTGTAGCCGTCGGCGTTGAAATTGCCCCAGTAGTTCACATAGAACAACCACACCCCGGGACGCGGCGCCGCGCTCGAGAAAATCTCCGGCCCCGCACCATCCACGCTATCCACGTCCAGACCGCCCCCTTCCGGCAGCAAGGGGCTGGCAAAGAAGGCATGGCCACCGTCAGGTGAAATCACATGCAGGTCGACCTCGGCCTTGGGATCGTCCCAGGTCAACACCGCGCGCAGCTTGGCCTGGATCTTGGCCCCGTCGGCCTCGTAGAACTGCAAGCGCTGGCGCGACGCGCCATCCGCGGACACGATCTCCACACTGTTGGAGCCACGGCCAAACGCCCACGGCCGCGCGAAGCGCCCCTGCTCGTCGGCATACAGCGGCATGGCCGTGCCGTTGACCACCAGCGTCGGCGGCTTGCGGCCCTCCTTGCCGACCTTGCGCAGGCGCCCCTCGATCAGCGTGCGGTACTTCTGCGTGCCCCGGTCCACCGGCGGCTTTGGATAAGCGGCGGTATAGCGCTCGAGCTCGTTGGACAAGCCGCCGTGACGCCAGCCGCCCACCGGGCCGTCCAGATCGGCAACCGGCTCGGCGGTGGTCACCAGCGGCGCCGCGGCGCAGGCCAGGGCCAGCACGCCTTGGCGCCAGTTGCGGGACAAATTGCGGGTGAGATTCATGATGGGTTTTGCGTACGTACCAGCTTGCGCGCCATGGCTTCGACAAAGCCTTCGTCCTGCCCGCGCGGGTGGCGGGCAAATGCAAGATGGAGATATTCGTGGGCCAGCGCAATGCGGTCGTCCTCGCTGGCCAGCCGGTGGATATAGAGCCGGTTGCGGCGCGCGTCGGCATAAGGGCGGCCTTCGCGCACTTCGCACACGGCCGGCAGCGGCGGCGTTTCATAGCCCGGCTCCGCCGCCAGCCGGCGCTCCCATTGCGGCGCGCGCAGCGCCAGCCACTGCCGCGCATTGGCCACCGCCAGGCAATCGCCGGCCACGGGGCTCTGGAACGAGGTGAGCGTGGCCTGAGGCCACCAGCGCGCCAGGATGGCATCGAACGCCTGCCCCTGCCCGGCCGCGCGCCGGGCCTCCAGCCAGGCCATGCGCCCCTGGCCGCTCACGTCGTGGTGATAACGCACAGCCACGCCGGACAGCACCAGCGCATCGGTCACATCGGCGGCGCGCCGCGCCGCGGCGGTGGGTGCACGCGGCAGCACACGCTGGGTGCGGCTGCTATCGGCAATACGAAAACAGCCTTGCTCGCGCGTGGCTTGCTGGATCAGGTAGCTGCGCGCAGCCACCGCCAGGGCGCGGGCGGCCTCGGGCTCGGTGGTGTCGCCCTCGCGCTCGACAACCCGCGCCACGTAGTCATTGAGGCCCAAACGGCCCAGCACGCGCGGCGCGGCGCCGGGCTTGCGCAGCAGCGTCAGTTCGCCACGGCTTTCCACGCGCAGGGTGTTGCCATTGGCAAACTCAGCGCGGTAGGTGCCGTTGAGCGGGCCATCCGGCACGGCCTGGCGACTTGCGCCGGTGCCATTGCCGGTACCGGCGGCTTGCAGATCGCGCAGCGGATAGCGCTCGAACATGTCGACCAGCACGCAGGCGCCATCATCGGGCACCGGCACGGTGGCCAGCAACGGCTGCAGGCGGGGCGCCGCACGGCGCAGCACATTGGCGCTGGCGCCGGGGCCGCCCAGCCAGACCGGACTGCCATCGGCAAGCCAGCCGGCCGCGCCGCCGATGGATGCGCCAGGCCGCGCCGGGTCCGGCATGGTCCATGTCTTGGCGCGCAGCAGGCTGCCATAGTTGGCCAGCGTGCCTTCCCCGCGCCCCACCGTCAGTACCGAGACCAGTGTCGCGGCGGCTGCCTGTTGCGCGGCGGGGGGCACGGCATGCAACCCGGCAAGCAGATCGGCAACGGCCACGTTGCGAGCCGGCTGCATCGCCTGCATGTCCTGCAGCCACGCGGGCGCGCCTGCCTCCTTCCAGAAACGGCGCCAGTCGGCAGCGGACAAACCCAGCCGCCGCGGCTCGAAATAGCGTCCGCAGGATTGAATCAGCGCACGCTCGCGGTCGATGCTCTGGCCGGCCGTGCAGCAGTAAACCTCCTCCGGGTCGCCACCACGGCAGGTGTAGTCATTGGATGGCTTGTCGCGGCCGACCAGGTAGCTGTAGACGAACAACTTCCACACGCTGCCCAACGGCGTTTGCAAGCTGGCAGGCAACGGCGCCGCAGCGGGCGCGGCGGCGTTGCCATCGAGGCCAAACAATTGCGCGTCCGCTCCCGCGAGCCGCGCGAAGCGCAGGGGCTCGGCGGGGGCGAGCGTGGCAGCCGGCACGGACCCGGCGCACGCCGCGCCCAAGGCGGCCACCACCGCAAGCCGTCGCCACCAGGCACGGCCGGCCGCCATGCACGCTGCCCTGCTCATGCCCGCCTCACTCCACCGTCAAGGGGAAACCCGCCGTCTTGCCGTCGCCTTGCAGGGCCTTGGCATCCGGCTGGTACATGCGGAAGTAGCGCACCGGGGGCAGGTTGAACTTACCTGGCAACGAGAAGCGCACCAGCTGGCGCAGCACCACCGGGCGCTCCAGCGATACCACCGGCTGGTGATACGACAGCATGCCCATCTCGTACGTCACGGCGCGCTGGAACGGCTGCAGGCCGGTGACCTTGTTGTCCGGATCGGGCAAACCGTCGATCCGCAGGCCCCACGTCGTGCCCTCGACCTCGCCGCCGGGCGGCAGCGGTGCTTCGACCAGCCCGTAGCGGTACGTGCCCTGGCGCGGGCTCAGCACGATCTCATCGACGTAGAGCGTGTTGCTGTCGAGCTTGTCGCCTGGCTTGACCGGCTTGGCCGAGAAGGTCAGGCCGGCCGTACCCGCGGCGGCGGCTTCGGCCGGCTTAGCGTCCTTCGCTGCGCCATCGCTCATGGGCACCAGGCGATAGAGCTTGCGCTCGATGCCGATCGGCAGGCGCGAGGCTTCCTGGGCACGGCTGCGGTAGGACACCACGGCATTGGTGTTGAACGACTGCGAGGCCGCATCCATGTTCTGCGGCACGGTAAGTGCGAGCGTCTCGGGCAGTTGCGCCCCGCTCCAGCGCCATTCCGGCAGGCCGAGCGGGCTGCGCGCAGCCTTCCAGTTGCCCAGCGGCACGCGCAGCGCGGGATCGCCCTCGCCGGCCAACCCGCGGCCCAGCCCGCCGCCAAGGGACTTGTTGAGCCACACCAGCGTCACGGCCCGGTCAATGGTCGGTGAGGCAGCGCCGGCGCGGGCCAGCAGCGCCTGCACGTCGGAGGCGGCCGCGCCCTTGCCCGCCATCAGCAGCAGGCTCTGCACCAGCGGCGAAGGATCGCTCGCCAGCGTCTGGCGCGCGGCCCCGGCGGCGCTGGCCAGGTCTTCCGGCATCGGCTGGCCGATCTGCTTGTAGAGCTGCGCGGCCAGCACCGTCGCCACGCGGCGGCCTTGCGCCGAATCCGGCGCGGCAAATACCAGGCTTTCTCCCACGGCCGCGCCAGGCGCCTCGGCGCCGGGGCGAGTGAGCTCACCGGCCACACCACCGAGCTGCGTGGCCACCGGCAGGCCCATCTCGTTGATGAACCACAGCGCGAGCGCACGGTGCAGCAGCGGCTCCTTCATGGCCTGCTTGTAAGCTTCCAGCGTGCGCTTCCAGTGATCGGGCGGCAGGCTGATGCCGACGGCGCGCGTTGCCAGCCAGTCGGCGTAATAGGCATACGCCGTCAGCAGCGCGCTATTGCCCACCGTATCGCCCCACCATCCAAACTGGCCATTGACCCCAGCCAGCAGCGCCAGGCGCTGGCGCTGGGTGCGCAGCAGCGCGTCGATGCCCTGGGTGCCACCGCCCGTGTCCGCGCCGGTGGCGGCCAGGCTGCGCTGGGCCAATGCCAGCGGAATCAGCCGGCTGGCGGTCTGCTCGGTGCAGCCGTAGGGATAAGCCAGCAAGTCGTCCGCCACGCGCGCGAACTGGCTGGCGGCGCCGTCGACGAAGCGCAGGCGCACGTCCTGTGCGTCCGCGGGCAGCTTGAACGCGGCATTGGCGCCTGCCAGCGGCAGCGTCAGCTCGCGCTGCGAGAGCCAGCCGGTGGGCTCGACCGTGAGCGTGGTCTGCAGGCGGTCCAGCACCTTGCCCTGCAGCTTGATCTCGGCATTGACCACGCCACCCTGCAGAGCGCCCTGCGCAACCGGCAGGCGCACGTAGTTCGCGCCACGCTTGAGCGTCACGCTCTGGTTGACGTTCAGGCCGGCGCCGATCACCACGAGGTCCGCGGCCACCTCCTGCTCACCCTGGTTGAAGGCCACCATGTCGATGCGCGGCGCATCCTCGGCGCGATAGCGTTGCGGCCCGATCCATTTGAGATACAGACCCTTGTCGGACCGGATGCTGGCGGTGCGCTGCCCGACCATGCCGTCGCCTGACATCGCTCGCACCGTGATGCGCCAGCGAGTCAGGGAGTCGGGCATGGTGAAGCTCATGCGCGCGCGGCCGTCTGCGCTGGTACGCAGGTTGGCCTCCCACGCGGCAGTGTCTTTCTCGTCCCGGCGTGGGCGCTCCAGCACCTTCACGCCACGCTCGTTATAGCGGCCGCGCTCAGGGCCACCGGCGCCGGGCTGGCCCGACACTGCGAGGTCGTAGCCGATGAAATTCAGGCTGGAAGTGGTGCGCACGCTGTTGCGGCGCGGATGGTAGAAGAAATCAACGATGCTCGGGGCGATTTCAGGCTGCAGCACGTAGACCATCTCATCCACCACGCTGACGGTGAGATTCGCGGGCACGGGCTTGCCATTGAAGGCGCTGGTGAGGTCCAGCGTGACGGTCTCGCCGGGGGCATAAACAGGCTTGTCGCTCTTGACCGCCAGCTCGATCGTGGGCTGCACCACGGCAATGCCGGCGTTCTGGAACACGTAGTCGCCGTCCTTAACATACAGCACGGAGAACGTCATATTGGGACTGAAATCGTTGCCCACCTTGATCCGCGCCCGCCATTGCTTGTCGGTGACCTTCTCCAGCGACAGCCAGTCGCCGCCCTTGGACAGCAGGCCGCGCCGCTCCACCCGGTCGCGCTCCAGCGTCAGCAAGGCATCCTCGACGGCGAGTGGGAACGTCACCAGCGCTTCGGCCGTGTCGCCGATGCGGTAGCGGTCCCGGTCGAACACGATCTCGATATTGCCCGGCACCGTCTGCAGGCCCTCGCCCGCCACCCAGTGGCTGGCCGCGGCCAGCAGGTTGCCCGCGCCGTCCTTGACGGAGAGCGTGTACGAGCCCGGCTGGTCGAACCTGACCGGGAACGACACGGTGCCATTGGCGGCGGGGCTCAGCGTGCCTTCGCTGCGGGTGCGCGACTCCAGCCGCACCAGTTCCCACTTCGCCGGCGCCTGCGCCGATGCCTGCCCGGCTGCGGCCAGGGCCTGCAACTGGAAGGTCACGCCCTGGCCCGGGTTAGTGAAGTTGGCCGGCGCCGTCAGCTTGTATGGCGTGGCGCCACGCGCGATCAGCAGTTCCCGCGTGATCTTGACCCGATAGGCCGCGCCATCGTTGGCGAACACCGTCACCACATAGCGGCTCGGGTCCTTGGCGGCAGGCAGCACCAGCGCGGCATTGCCGCTACCGTCGGTGGTCAGTTCCTGCTGCTCCAGCTTGACCGGGAACAGGCCGGCATACTGCAGTTCGCCCTCCACCATCGTCACCTGCTGCGCCCGCAGGCTGACGGACAGCCTGGCGTCCTTGACCGGCTTGCCGTCGGGATAGCGCAGCTGGATCTTGCCCTTGACCGCCTCGCCGGTGGCGTAGTCGGCCTTGTCCAACGCAAGATTCACGTCGAAATGCGGCTTGATGTACTCGGCCACGCGGAAGGCACCGCCGTAGGTGTTGCCGCCGTAGTCGAAGCGCAGCGTATAGCCGCCGGCCAGGGCATTGGCGGGCAGCGTGAAGCGCGCGTCGGCGCCGTTGTCCGCGGCCAGCGCGGCGGCGACCGAGGCCAGCGGCGCACCGTTGGGGTCCAGCACCTCCAGCTTGATATCACCGGGCGCCGCCGGGCCGGATTCGGTGGCATTGCGGAAACTACGGCCGATGAACTTGACCCGGACTTCATCGCCGGGGCGGTACAGCGGCCGGTCGGTGAAGGCGTACAGCTTGGTGTTGTAGATCTCGCTGTCGTAGTAGAAGTTCTCCGAGATAAACGCGCCGCCGGCCGGGTCCACGCCCAGCAGGTAGCTGCGCTCCGGGCTGGTGTGGGCCAGATCTGCCGCACCGTCAGTGCCCGTAGTGGCGCTTTGGAGCACGCCGAGGCCGTCGGTCCAGGCAAGGCTGGCGCCGGCAACCGGGCGGCCGCTCTTGCGCTGCGCGGCCCAGACCAGCATGCCGTTGCCGGTGCTCTTGGTAATGGCCACGGTATCGGACACAAACAGCAAGGTATGGGCACGGTAGGTGCCAATGATGCCTTCGACGATGTACAGGCCCGGCTTCAGCTTGCCCAGCGGCACCATCACGTTGCCCGCATCTCGCGGCAGGAATTCACTGCTGCTGCCTTCCAGCTTGACGTCCTTGGGCGGCGCGATTTCCTTTGCGTCCCAGATCGGGTAGCGGAAGCGCTCGACCACGTCATAGCCCTTGAGCGGCTCGTACTGCGGGTTGTTCTCGAAGCGGGTCGGCTGGGCAATCTGGTCGCCCATGCTGAACTGCGGCGCGTCCTCCACCGCCTTGCTGCGGGTCGCGAACGACAGCACGCGCTGCCATGCGCGGCGCGCCTGCTTGTACCAGCTATCCCACAGGTAGGACAAGGTATTGGCCAACCCTTCGCCGCGGTGGTTCGCCTTGACGTCGATCCGGTGCAGGTTTTTTTGTGCCTTCAGGAAGGCGATCGGATCGGCAACCCGGTACACGAGGATGTCGGCGCCGCCGTAGCGCTGCAGCTCGCTCTTGTACTCGCGGCCCGGGGCTTCCAGGCGCACCTGCGCCGTCTGGTCGCTACCGTAGCTGGCGTCCGACAGCAGGAAGAACGGCTGCCCTTGAAAGGCGCTATAGCCGCTTGACGGCACCGTGTCGAGCGTGACACTCGGCCGCTCGGCGGCGCCTGCCGCCTGGGTGCCTGCCAGCAAGGCAAGCGCCAGCAGCATGCGGGGGATGGAGGAACGCAGAAGCGCGCTTGCGCGCGTCATGACGACAAGCATCGTCTTTACCTCGACAAAAAGGCGAAACGGAATACGCCGATGAAATTGGGATTGCCGTCCTGCGGCTGCCAGCGCGAGTCGTTCCATTGCATCAAGCGGGAAAGGGTGACGGCACGCAGGCCGTTATCGGCACGGGTCACGGTGCCGGTGTGATAGGCCAGGTACTGGCCCATCCAGATCATCAGGTGCTGTTCATCGCCCTGGTCGTAGAAAAGCAGGTCACCGGGCTGCGCCAGGTTGACGTTCCTTGCGACAAAGCGGCTATTGCCCTGCACCAGGGCCAGGGCGGAGGCATAGGCCCCGGTGCTGCCGTCGGCGCGGGTCCAGCGCTGGCCAAGCGTGCGCTGGGTCGGGCTCAGGCTAAGCTCCGGCGGCAACTGGCGGGCCGAGGTGCCGCCTTGCATGCCGTTGGCGCGCAGCCAGCGCGCGTCATGCACCTTGAGCGCCTCGCCCACGGCAAAGCGCACCAGGCCCGCACAATCGCGCTGGTACCAGCGTGGGGTCGGGCCCTGGCGCAGCTGCTCGCCGACGATGCGCACGAACCAGGCACGAAACGCCGCCGATTGCAAGGCATCGAGCGCATCCGCGTCTGGCGTGTCCGACGCCAGGCCGGATAATGCCCAGGCCCGACCGCTGCCGGCCAGGGGCAAGGCAAGCGCCAGCGCCGCCAGCATCGAGCGGCGGCCTCGGTTCACAGCTATCACTGCGTGGCCTCTTGCGGTACCGGTGCTAGCGGCGCCACCGACGGGGCCGCGGCCAGCACGCCGCGCGGCGGCGTGCCTGCCTGCTGCCAGGTCACCGGCACCCATGCACGCCCCGAAGGCAAGCTATCAGGCAGCACCAGCGAGACCGCCGGGTAGGCCGCAAGGGTCTTCAGCTTAGGGAACAGGTGGGCGCGCGCCGCATTCAGGAACAGGGCTTCCTGGTCTGCGGGCAACGCCTTGGTGGCTTCGCGGCGCACCAGCGGCGCCAGCGTCGACGGGGTGAAGCTGAGCACGGTACGGGCCTGCTGGCCGCGCTGCATGGTGTCGGCCACCGAGGGGAAACGCTTGCCCTGCACCGCCAGCGCGTCGTCCACCAACGCGCCGTCAGGCGAGAACAGCACAGTGTTGCCAGCCAGTGCCAGCGTCACGGGGAAATAAGCACCCGCCGAAAGCTGGGCGGCGAACGGCGCCCCCTTGCCCTCACGCGTGCCGTAGGGCGAGCTGACCGGGCGCGACCACAACACCGCGCCGCCCGCGCCCTGGCGGTTCTGCACCGGCAGGCGTGCATAGGCGCCCTTTTCCGTGCCGGCATTGGGTTCATAGGCGCCAATCACTTGCTCGAACAGGCTCGCCAGCACCGGACGCAACGCGGTAGCGGCATCTGCCGACTTGACCCGGGCCATGAACAACGGCGCCACCAGCGCCGACTTGCTGTACCAGCACACGGCAGCCGGCCCTTCGAAGGCCTGGGCCACCTGCGTAGCCAGTTCGTCCTTGCCGCCGCTGACCTTCTGCAGCATCTTGCCTGCGGCCTGCCAGTCCACCGGCAGCGTGGCGCAGGCCGCGGGGTCGGCCGGCAAGGCTTTCCAGAGTTCGGCCGTGTTCCACGCCCCCGGCAGGCGCGCGCCATCGACCAGCACAGCGCTGTGCCAGGCGGCATCATCGGCGCCGGCCCTGGAATCGGACTTAGAGTCCGACTTAGTGTCCGACTTCGAATCGGCGCCGGCAAAATCGAAACGCAGCGCTTCGATGCCCGGGAAGAATGCCTGGTAGCCAAACGATAGGTAATTCGCGCCCACCAGCACGCGATGGCCCTTGGGCGGGCCCTTGGCGGCGTCGAGCGCGAACGATTGCAGCGGGGTCTCGCGCGCGCCGGCATCGTCTGACAGCCAGGCGGCCACCGCCTTGGCGCGGGCGCCGATGGGCTTGCCTTCGGCGTCCAGCAGCATGCCGGCTTCCGACAGGACTACCAGGCGATCGCCCTTGCCCGCCAGCAGCAGGCTGCGCGCCGGGCCGATCCGCAACGCATACAGCGGCGTGCCGCCGACTTCACCAGCGCGGCTCAGCTGCGTGTCAGCCGGGGCGATCGTGCCAAGTGTCTGCAGCACCTTGGCCAGCCCGTTGCGCTCCATCGACAGCGCCCAGTAGCGCAAGGTGCCATCGGCGCCGCGCCAGGCCATGAGCCTGCCCGGTTCGTCGAACACGCGCTTGAGCAACGTATCGCCCCAGTCCAGGTCGTGCTCGAAGGCGATACGACGCAATGCGCCCGAGGCAGACAGGCGGCCTTCGTTGTCTTCGTAATAATTGACGAAATCTTCGGTGAGCACGTCGCGCAACAGCGGCACGCGGAGCATATCGCGCGGCAGGCTGGACAGGCTTTCGCTGTCGACCAGCGCATCGGGGCGGCTGAAATCGAGCTCAAGCTGGCGGGGCTGCCCCTTCCAGGCGCGTCCGAACGGGTGCCAGACCATTTGCACGGCCACACCAGCGGCAATCGCCAGCGCAGCGGTGCCAAGCGCGATTCTCTTGCGCGAAATCTTCATGATTCCCTTCACGATCGTGATCACTGCACGTCACAGATGCAGCGAACCCGGTAGCGTACCGCGCACATCAATCAAACCGCAACCCAGCCACCGTGAATTTTTGTGACTGCCTGCGCAGCCGCGCGCTCGGCGCCACCCGCGGGCGTAGCGCGCTTTCCGAGCTGGTGCCTTTGCCCAGGCGGCTCTCCGGGTTGATATTTGCTTATGACAAAGATGTACTTTGCCGAAGCGGGCCACAGGCGTAGCCTCGCCACTTTTGAAATATTCGACATATGTTCTCGTTTGCCACATTCGCCAGTGCCGGCACGTTCCGTGCCTCCCGCCTGCTGGCAAAGCTAGCGTTCGTCGCTGCCGCTGCCCTCTCGATTTCCGCCCCACACGCCGCCCAGGCCCAAAGCCCGGTGCTGGACAAGATCCGCAGCACCGGCACCATCGTGCTGGGCTACCGTGAATCGGCGCTGCCCTTTTCCTTCGCCAACGACAAGGGCGAGCCCGCAGGCTACGCGGTGGACCTGTGCCTGCGCGCCGCGGAGGCCGCGCGCGTGAAGCTCGGACTGAAGACGATCAAGGTGCGCTGGATGCCGCTCACCCCGCAGAACCGGATCCCCGCCGTGGTCAATGGCCTGGTCGATCTCGACTGCGCGCCCAACACGAACTCGCTGGAACGCCAGAAGCAGGTCGCCTTCAGCGTCTCGCATTACATTTCCACGGTCCGCATGCTGGTGCGCGCGGATTCGGGCATCAAGTCCTTCGAAGACCTGCGCGGCAAGAACGTGGTGACCAGCGCCGGCTCCACGGGCGATCGCCATGTGCGCCGCCTGAAGGGCCAGTATGGTTTCCATGACATCTACGCGAAGGACCATGGTGAATCCTTCCTGCTGCTCGAATCGGGCCGTGCACAGGCATTCGTGATGGACGATGTACTGCTGTCGGGACTGCGCGCACGCGCCAAGGACCCTTCGCAGTTCGTGATCGTGGGTCCCGCTCTGTCGATCGAGCAGAATGCGCTGATGATGTCCAAGGCCGATCCGGAGTGGAAGCAACTGGTGGACCAGACGCTGGCATCGGTATTCGCCGGCCCGCAGGTGATCGCCCTGCAAAAACAATGGTTCCAGCAGCCCATCGGCGCCCGCAACATCAACCTTGCACTGGCACCGAGCGCGGAAGTCCGGGATGCGTGGAAGCATCCTTCGGATGTCGCGACCGAATAACGACCTTCGAAGCCCGGCGACCAAAATCAAAGCCCCCGCACGCCATCAGGCCTGCGGGGGCTTTTTTTTGCACATGACGCCAACAAAAAGTGCGCAATTATTCACACAAAACATCAGGCGTCGAGCAAGTCTTGGCGATAAAGGCAATAGCGGCTTTCCATAGGACGATACAAAGCGTGCATTTCACAATACAGCGCATGTTGACAGCCAGGCGAAATGTTGGCGACACTGAGGACCAGCGGACAACGCGGCAACGGTATCCCACGCAACCGGCGTGGCGGCCTTAGCCGTCAGTTTCCGTGTATTCGAACCGCCGGAAGGCGGCATTTACCAGGAGAAAACATGAACAAGTTCGTCGCGACAGCCATCGCGCTGTGCATTGGCGCCGTCTCCGTGGCTGCCCAGGCGCAATCGACCGGGAAGAAGCAATTCGACCCGTATAGCCAGGGCGCCAAGTCGGGCGATAAGTTCGACCCGTATAGCCAGGGCGCCAAGTCCGGTGACAAGTTCGACCCGTATTCCCAGGGTGCGAACAAGAGCACCCGCACGGACCTGACCGACGCCTCCGCGCCGCCGGCCAAGAAGTCGACCAAGAAGAGCAAGAAGAGCAAGAGCAAGAAGCCCGCCGCATCGGCCGCAGCCGCGAACTGATCGGCAAGGGGCGCCGCGCTGGTATCCGGCGCCCTGACAGCACAAAGCCCGCCAATTCAAACTGGCGGGCTTTGTGCTTTGTGCTGTGTGCTGCCGGAGAATCCGCTTTGGCAGGCGGGGAAAGCGTCAGGGCGATGTCGTATCCAGATCCATCCCCGTGACGTCGATCCGTTGCACCTTGTCCTGCTGGCGAATCTCGGTGCGCAGCACGAATGCCTCGGCGGGGCAATACCAGTCGGTAACATGCATCAGCGTGGGCTCCACCTGCACCACCTCCTCTCCCACCATCAGCGGCCCCAGCGAAGTCCGCTTCTCGTAGGTGATCGGCATGCACTCCTTGCGGCCCAGCACGGTATCGATCATCTGGCGCTTGCCCACATGGCGGGATCCGACACTGATCGAGGCATATAGCGCCCGCATGCTTCCCACGACCTTGTCCGCGCCCACCGGATAGATCTGCAGAGAGACACTGGACTCGAACGCCTCGCCCTCCAGGGTGCCGCCCTCGCGGATATCCATGCCTGCGTAGCTGAACACGCCCTGGCCCCTGAAGGCGGCTTCGCCGTACATGCGGGCATAGCGCCCTTGTGCATTGATGACGGCATGCTCGCTCTCGATACTGCTCTTGGCAGAGTCGGAGCGGCGGTCGATATTGACCATATGGACCTGGTCCATGATGACCGGCGGCCCCATCAAGGCAGACAGCGCCGACTTGGAGCGCACCTCGAGCTGCGCCCGGCATCCGGTCTGGTTCTTGGTCGCCCGGCGCAAGGTCATGGTGATCGACATGGGCATGGCCCCATCGCCTTCCATCTGCACCCGCGAGCCGGATCGGAACCATGGCGCGTCGCACAGCGGGGCAAGAGCCCGTGCCGGCGCCTCCTCGGACGCGGCAGCGGCCACCGCCACTGTCTGAGCCTGCGCAAGGCTGCCCACGACCAGCAGCCCTGCGCCGGCAATGAAAGCAGCCCTAAACCGTTGCGCCTTTGTCCTCACATGAATCCTGTCTAGAATGATTTCGCGCCCCCGCTTGTTCCGGCCAGGCGCCGCGCACGCAGGGCCCGCCAGACGTCGTGGCTCGCGCTGGCTGGAAACTAGTGCCTTTTTTGCCCGCGCGTGTCGGCAATCTTAGTCGGTCACCGTCGCAGCCGGCCCATGCGGGCCGCTTGCCAGGGAGTTCCTATGCTTCAGTATTACGCCAAGCTTTGGTGGGTTGTGGCCTTGCGCGGCATTCTCGCTGTTCTTTTCGGAATTTGTGCATTTTTCGCACCCATTGCCACACTGGCTGCACTCGTGCTCATGTTTGGCGCCTTTGCCGCCGCCGACGGCGTCAGCGCGCTACTGATGGCCATCTCGGGCAACCGGCGCGCGGCTAGCGACCGCGGCATCCTTGCACTGCAGGGCCTGCTTGGCCTGGGTGTGGGCCTGCTGACCTGGTTCAGCCCCGTGGTCACCGCGTTTTCCCTGCTGTTATATATCGCCGCCTGGACGCTTGCCACAGGCGTGCTGCAATTTGTCGCGGCAATCCGCCTGCGCAAGGACATTCCCAATGAATGGTGGCTGATCCTGGCCGGGATGGTGAGCATCGTGTTCGCCGTCCTGCTGCTGTGGCACCCCCTTGCCGGCGCGCTGGCGGTGCTGTGGATGATCGGAGCATGGGCGGTGGTGTGCGGCATTCTGCTAATCGGCGCCTCACTGCGCTTGCGGCGCGCAAGAAAAATGACTGTTAAATCACTTTTAAGTTAAGCCACGCGCACTGCCCGGGCCGTCCCGCGTGCGCCGACCCCGCGCGCGACGGCGGGTTGCGGCGGTCGTGCTAACATTGCGCGCCGCGCCACTTGGCAACCACGGTTGGCCATGGGGTAATGGCTGGAAAGACTAACAAAGCAGAAGGCGCGGGGAAACGGGCACCATCGCTTGCTTTTTTTGTCTACCAAAGCCGTCGCTGCTGCGTTGTGATGTTTTCGCCGGTACCCGGCAGCCCGAAACCGTCAAACAGACCGACCGCGCGCTGCGGCAACAGCCTGACACCGCTTTTTTAGCGGTGCCAAGGCGGCGTTACCAGTGCTTTAATAATCACGCAAGTGGCCGCGCCATCGCGAGCCAATGCAATGACTGCGTGGCGGCAGGCGGGCAAGCCATCCGGGCCGCCCGCGTGCGGATCGCCACACCCCGCAAGCCCGAGAACCGGTCGTCATGTGCGCAAGCCAGGACGGTCACCCGATCCCTTTCCAGGAGACGTATGCGTAGTTCCGTGACCTCGCGAGACACCTCGCGAAGCACCGCACAAGGTGTTTCGCAATCTGCCGGCTTGCCCACGATCACCGTCGTCCTGGTTTGCCTGTTTATTCTCCTGGTCTGGTTCGGCACGCTCGACGCTCGCCACCTGCTGCGCTCCGATGAAGGCCGCTACGCCGAGATCGCCCGTGAGATGTTCTCCACCGGTGACTGGGTAACCATCCGCTACAACGCACTCAAGTACTTCGAGAAGCCGCCTTTCCATATGTGGGTGACGGCGCTGTCGTATACCTTGTTCGGCGTGGGCGACTGGCAAGCCCGGCTATGCGTGGCGCTGTCCGGCATGGTCGGCCTCGTGGTCTCGATGCTCGCCGCCCACCGCTGGTATGGCTTGCGGGCCGCCTTCCTGACCGGGCTGGTGCTGGCCGCCGCGCCGATGTGGAGCGTGGCCTCGCACTTCAACTCGCTGGACATGACGCTGTCCGGCGCCATGGCCTGCGTGCTGGCCTTCATGTTGCTCGCGCAGCACCCCGCTGCTACGCCAGCCGCGCGGCGCTACTGGATGTGGGCCTGCTGGATAGCCATGGGCGTGGCGATCCTGACCAAAGGGCTGGTAGGCATTGCCCTGCCCGGCCTCGTGCTGGTCATCTACACCCTGATCTCGCGGGATTTCGGCCTGTGGCGGCGCCTGCACCTGATCACCGGCACCGCACTGATGCTGATCGTCACGGTGCCCTGGTTCTGGCTGGTGTCGGAGCGCAACCCCGAATTCCTGAATTTCTTCTTTATCCACGAGCACTGGCAGCGCTATACCTCGACGGTACACTCGCGCAAGGGCCCGCTGTGGTACTTCGTGCCGTTGCTGGTGGCGGGCTTCATCCCCTGGCTGGGCCTGGCGCCGCGCATGTGGCAAGTGGTCCGTGGCGAAGGCGCGGCGGCACGCGTGGCGCCGGCGCGGCCATTCCAGCCGGCGCTGTTGCTGGCCGTGTGGGCCATTGCCATCTTTGTCTTCTTCAGCCTGTCCGGCTCGAAGCTGCCCGGCTACATCGTGCCGATCTTCCCGGCGCTTGGCATGCTGGCTGCCGTGGCGCTGCAGCACATCGATGAGCGCAGCTGGAAGCGGCAGCTCAACGGCATGCTGGTCATTTCGGCAATCGGCTTGCTGGCCAGCCCGGTGGTGGCCACGCTGAATTCCGACAACACGCCCAACGAGCTGTACCGCTTGTTCGCGGTCTGGGTCGGCGCCGCCTTCGTGCTGATGCTCGGCGCCGTGTTCCTCGCGCGCAAGCTGCTGGCGAGCAAGGGCCTGATGGTCAGCATCACCGTTTACTCGCTCGGCTTGTTCACCAGCTTCACAGTGGCGCTGCTGGGCCACGAGGTCATGGGGCGGCAGACTTCGGGCGTGGACATGGTGCCCGCCATTAACGCCGTGCTGACGGACGACATGCCGATTTACGGCGTGCGCATGCTGGACCACACGCTGCCGTACTACCTGCGCCGCACCACCATCATGGTGGAATGGCCGGACGAGCTCGAGTTCGGCACCAAGCAGGAGCCGCAGAAATGGCTCCCCACCCTGGATGCCTTTATTGCAAAATGGCAGGATGGCCAGCACGCCGTGGGCATCATGTCGGCTGCCACCTACAAGATACTGCAAGAGAGCAAGGTGCCGATGTACAAGATCGGGCAAGACAAGCGCCGCGTCGCGGTCACCAACTTCCCGCCTCCCGGCCAGGCGCCGGCGGCCCCGCAGCAAGAACCGAACCGCGCGCCATGACGCTCTCTACCTTCGCTTTTATCTTTACCGGCGTGCTGCTCAATGCGTGCGCGCAGCTGCTGCTCAAAGCCGGCACCAACGCCGTGGGCGCCATCACCATCGAGCGCGCGACGCTGTTTGCCACGGCGTTTCGGGTGCTGACGCAGTGGCCGGTACTGGCTGGCCTGACACTGTATGTAGTCAGCGTCGGCGTGTGGATCGTCGGGCTGTCGCGGGTCGATGTATCGATCGCTTACCCGATGCTGTCGCTCGGTTATGTGGTGAACGCCCTGGCAGCCTGGTGGCTGTTCGGTGAAATGATCGGCCCCCTGCGCGTAGCCGGCATCCTGCTGATCCTCGCAGGCGTGTTTCTCATCGCGCGTTCCTGATCACCGCACCATCCACCGTCGCACCATCGCCACAAGAGCCTGATTGCCATGACCGCTTCCGCTGCGCAAGCCTTCCTGCCCTTCGTCAAGCCGAATATTGACGCCGCCGCCATCGCCGAGGTGGGCAAGGTGCTGGCCTCGGGCTGGATCACCTCCGGCCCCAAGATGCACGCCTTCGAGGCTGCCCTGTCCGAACTGTTCGGGGGCCGCCCCGTGCGCACCTTCGCCAATGGCTCGGCGACGATGGAAATCGCGCTGCGCGTGGCCAATATCGGCCCCGGCGACGAAGTCATCACCACCCCGATCACCTGGGTTGCCACGGCCAATGTCGTGATCACGGTGGGCGCCAAGCCCGTCTTCGTCGATATCGACCCGCGCACGCGCAATATCGATCTCGACGCCGTTGAAGCTGCCATCACGCCCCGTACCCGCGCCATCATGCCGGTCTACCTGTCGGGCCTGCCGGTGGATATGGACCGCCTCTACGCCATCGCGAAGAAGCACAACCTGCGTGTGATCGAGGATGCCGCGCAGGCCATCGACTCGCGCTGGCGCGGCCAGCGCATCGGTGCCTTCGGCGACCTGGTCAGCTTCAGCTTCCAGGCCAACAAGAACATCACCAGCATCGAAGGCGGCTGCCTGGTGATGAACTCGCCCGAAGAAGCCGAACGTGCCGAACGCCTGCGCCTGCAAGGCGTGATCCGTACCGGCATGGACGGGATGGATGTGGAAGAGCCCGGCGGCAAATTCAACCTCACCGATGTCAACGCCGCCATCGGCCTGTCGCAACTGGCGCAACTTGACGCCATCACGGCACGCCGCGCCGAACTGGCCGAGGCGTACTACCGCTGCGCGGCCGACAGCGGCCTGGCCGACCTCGGCATCGAGCTGCCGCTGCCGCGTGACGGCGAGCTGGCCACCACCAACTGGCATATGTTCCAGGTGGTGCTGCCGGCCGAACGCATCGAAGGCGGGCGCACCGCGGTGATGGAGGCCATGCGCGAGCAAGGCGTCGGCACCGGCGTGCATTATCCCGCCGTGCACCTGTTTTCTTATTACCGCTCCCTGGGCTGGCGCGAAGGCATGCTGCCGCACGCCGAGCGCATCGGAAGGAGCATCGTCACGCTGCCGATGTTCCCCGCCATGCAAGCCGCCGACGTGGAGCGGGTATGCGCAACTCTTAGCGAAACATGCAAACGCCTCTTCAAATGAGCCCTGTCGAAGTCTCCGTCGTCATTCCCGTCTATAACGAGGAAGATGGCCTGCAAGCCCTGTTCGACCGGCTCTACCCGGCGATGGACGGGCTCGGCTGCAACTACGAGATCATCTTCGTCAACGACGGCAGTCGCGACCGTTCGGCACAGATCCTGGCCAGCCAGTTTCACAAGCGCCCGGACACGACGCGCGTCGTGCTGTTCAACGGCAACTTTGGCCAGCATATGGCCATCCTGGCCGGCTTCGAGCACACCCGCGGCCAGATCGTGATCACGCTGGACGCCGACCTGCAAAACCCGCCGGAGGAAATCCCCCGGCTGGTGGCAACCATGCGCGAAGGCCATGACTACGTTGGCACCATCCGCCGCGAGCGCAACGACACGGCGTTCCGCCGCATTGCGTCGCGGGCCATGAACCGCCTGCGCGAGCGCATCACGCGCATCAAGATGACCGACCAGGGCTGCATGCTGCGTGCCTACGACCGCAATGTCGTCGACACCATCAATGCCTGCCGTGAGGTCAATACCTTTATCCCCGCGCTGGCCTATACCTTCTCCTCCAACCCGGTGGAGATCGTGGTCGAGCACGAGGAGCGCCACGCCGGCGAATCCAAGTATTCGCTGTTCCAGCTCATCCGGCTGAACTTCGACCTGGTAACCGGCTTCTCCATCGTGCCGCTGCAGTGGTTCTCCGCCATCGGCACCTTGCTGTCGCTGGCATCGGCGGGCCTGGTGGCGGTGCTGCTGGTTCGGCGCTTCGTGCTTGGCGCGGAAGTGCAGGGTGTGTTCACCCTGCTCGCCTTCAACTTCTTCCTGGTTGGCATCATGCTGTTCGGCATCGGCCTGCTGGGCGAGTACATCGGCCGCATCTACCAGGAAGTGCGCAACCGTCCGCGCTATCGCATCCAGGCGGTGCTGGAAGGCACGCCAGAACAGCAAAAGGCGACGGAGGTCTCGTGCGCGCAGTAGTCTTCGCTTATCACAACGTCGGCGACCGCTGCCTGCGCGTGCTGCACGCGCGTGGCGTGGAAGTGGCGCTGGTTGTCACGCACCGCGACCGCCCGGATGAAAACATCTGGTTCCGCCGCGTTGCCGATACCGCCGCCGAACTCGGCTTGCCCGTCACCTACGGCGAAGACCCGGCCGATCCGGCGCTGGCCGCCGCGGTGGCCGCGGCGCGCCCCGACGTGATCTTCTCTTTCTACTACCGCGCGATGATTCCCGCGGCAGTGCTGGCGCTGGCGCCGCAAGGCGCGTTCAATATGCACGGCTCCCTGCTGCCCAAGTATCGCGGCCGCGTGCCGGTGAACTGGGCGGTGCTGCATGGCGAGAGCGAGACTGGCGCCACGCTGCATGCGATGGAAGCCAAGCCGGATGCCGGCTTCATCGTCGACCAGACGTCAGTGCCGATCCTGCCCGACGACACCGCCGGCGAGGTCTTCGAGAAAGTGACCGTGGCTGCCGAGCAAACGCTGTGGCGCGCCCTGCCCGCCATGATGGCCGGCAACATCACGCCGCTGCCCAACCGCCTTGCCGAAGGCAGCTACTTCTCCGGGCGCAAGCCGGAGGACGGCCGCATCGACTGGCAGCAGCCGGCCGCGCAGGTCTACAACCTGATCCGCGCAGTCGCACCGCCCTATCCCGGCGCCTTCACCGATGCCGGCTCGCGCCGCTTCGTGGTGGCGCAGGCGCGCCTGCCGCATGCCGGCAGCGCAGTCGCAGCAACCCAATTGCAGTCCACCAGCGCCGCCCGCCCAGGCTTGCACGTGATCGACGGGCAGATCGTCGGCGTGTGCGGCGATGGCGGCCTGATCCTTGTACGCGAACTGCTGGACGATGGCGCCCAACCCGCGCCCGTCTCGGCTGCCGCGCTTTCCACATTTCTTACCGCATTGTCCAAAGAGGAAAACCGATGAAAAAGGTCCTGATTCTTGGCGTCAACGGCTTCATCGGCCACCACCTGACGCGCCGCATTCTCGAAACCACGTCGTGGGAAGTCTACGGCATGGACATGTCCAGCGATCGCCTTGGCGACCTGATCGACCATCCGCGCATGCACTTCTTTGAAGGTGACATCACCATCAACAAGGAGTGGATCGAGTACAACATCCGCAAGTGCGACGTGGTGCTGCCGCTGGTGGCCATCGCCACGCCCGCCACCTACGTGCGCCAGCCGCTGCGCGTGTTCGAACTCGACTTCGAAGCCAACCTGCCGATCGTGCGCGCCGCCGTGAAGTACGGCAAGCACCTGGTGTTCCCGTCCACCTCCGAGGTGTACGGCATGTGCCATGACGACGAGTTCGATCCCGAGACGTCCGAGCTGATCTGCGGCCCGATCAACAAGCCGCGCTGGATCTATGCCTGCTCCAAGCAGCTGATGGACCGCGTGATCCACGCCTACGGCATGGAGCAAGGCCTGAACTACACCCTGTTCCGCCCGTTCAACTGGATCGGCGCCGGCCTGGACTCGATCTTCGAATCGAAGGAAGGCTCCTCGCGCGTGGTCACCCAGTTCCTCGGCCACATCGTGCGCGGCGAGCCGATCAAGCTGGTGGACGGCGGCGCGCAAAAGCGTGCCTTTGCCGACGTCACCGACGGCATCAGCGCACTGATGCGCATCATCGAGAACCCGAACGGCATCGCCACCGGCAAGATCTACAACATCGGCAACCCGCGCAACATCCACTCCGTGCGCGAGCTGGCCGAGATGATGCTGAAGATGGCCGGCGACTACGCTGAGTACGCGGAAGAAGCCAAGAAGACCCAGATCGTGGAAACCTCCTCGGGCGACTTCTACGGCAAGGGCTACCAGGACGTGCAGAACCGCGTGCCGAAGATCGACAACACCGTGGAAGAGCTCGGCTGGAAGCCCGAGGTCAGCATGGAAGACGCACTGCGCGCCATCTTCGAGGCTTACCGCAGCAAGGTGATCGAGGCGCGCACCCTGGTCGATTCGGCCAACTGAGCGCACGCACCCGATGGCCCGTATCGCCCTGAAGGTCGACGTCGACACGCTGCGCGGCACCCGCGAAGGCGTGCCGGCGCTGCTCGCCATGCTGGCCCGCGTGCGGGCCGAGGCCACCTTTCTGTTCAGCCTTGGCCCCGACCATACCGGCTGGGCGCTGCGGCGCGTGTTCCGTCCCGGCTTCCTGAAGAAGGTGTCGCGTACCTCGGTGGTGTCGAACTACGGCTTGCGCACGCTGATGTACGGCGTGCTGCTGCCCGGTCCCGATATCGGCCGCAAGGGCGCGGCCGAGATGCGCGCGGCGCGCGCGGCAGGGCACGAATGCGGCATCCACACCTGGGACCACGTCTACTGGCAGGACAACGTGCGCGAGCGCGATGCGGCCTGGACCCGGCGCCAGATGCAGAGTGCATTCGACCGCTACGTCGAGATATTCGGCGAAGCACCGCCCACCCATGGCGCGGCCGGTTGGCAAATGAACGATGAGGCCTTCCGCCAGATCGACGACTGGGGCATGGTGTACGCGTCCGATGGCCGCGGCACCGGTCCGTATATCCCCATGGTCGATGGTGTGGCATGCCGCCACGTGCAGATGCCGACCACGCTGCCGACGCTGGACGAACTGATCGGCGTGGGCGACCTGACGGAAGACAACGTCCACCACGCCGTGCTGCGCCTGAGCGAAGACGGGCGCGACCACGTGTTCACCCTGCACACCGAACTCGAGGGCGGCAAGCTTGCGCCGGTGTTCAACCGCCTGCTGGATGGCTGGCGCGCGCAGGGGCATGAACTGGTGTCGATGGCCACGCTCTACCGGCATATCGATCGCAGCGCCCTGCCGCAACTGCCGGTGACGTGGGGCGCGATCGAGGGAAGAAGCGGTGAGCTGATCCTGCAGCCGTAGGCATCCGGCCGGCACGGCACGGCTCGTCGCCCGCGCCCGCCCGCATCAAGACACCGTCAGTACCATCAACGCATCGTCAACGGCCGGCAACCGGCCATTGACGATGCGTTCATGCGCGCACCGCTTGCGTGCGCGTGTGCATTGGCCTCGCTTCGGCCCGTTGCCGAAGGCCAGGCGGGCCCTCGACAACGTTCAGCTACGGTCCCTCCCCGCCAGCCTCAGGCCGTTGAAGACCACCAGCAAGCTCGCCCCCATATCGGCGAACACCGCCATCCACATGGTGCCCAGGCCCATGACCGTGAGTGCCAGGAAAATCGCCTTGATGCCAAGCGCGAGGGCAATGTTCTGCTTCAGGATCGTCGAAGTCTGCCGCGACAGCCGGATAAAGACGGGGATCTTGCGCAGGTCGTCGTCCATCAGCGCCACGTCGGCGGTCTCGATCGCCGTATCGGTCCCGGCCGCTCCCATGGCGAAGCCGATATCGGCACGGGCCAGCGCGGGCGCATCATTGACGCCGTCACCCACCATGCCCACCACGACGCGCTTGCTACCATTGCTGCCATTGTTGCCATTGCCACCATTACCCGGCGCCCCTTCTGCCCCCTTCACGCTCAGCGCAGCGATGGCGTCCGCCTTGTCCTGCGGCAACTGATTGCCGCGCGCCTCGTCGATCTGCACCTGCGCTGCGATCGCTTGCGCGGTATGCGGGTTGTCGCCCGACAGCATCAGCGTCTTGACACCCAGCGCGTGCAGCGCAGCCACCGCCTCGCGGCTGCTGTCCTTGACCGTGTCCGCCACGCCGAACAGCGCCTCGACGCCGTGATCCGCGCCCAGCAGCACAACCGTCTTTCCCTGCCGCTCCAGCGCTTCCAGCGTAGCCTCCAGTTCCGGCGAGCACAGCCCGCGGTCGTGGATCAGGCGATGGTTCCCCAGATAGTAGCTGCGCCCGTTCACGCTGCCGCTGACCCCGTACCCGGGCAGCGCCGCAAAGTCCTGCACTTCCAGCGGCACGATGCCGTGCGCACGCGCGGCATTGGCCACCGCCATCGACACCGGATGGTCGGACCGGGCAGCCAGGCTGGCCGCGATCACGCGCGCCGCATCGCTAGCCGCCGCACCTGCCGCGGCGGTTGCGCCCAGGGGCTGGAAATCGGTCTGGGCCGGCTTGCCGTGGGTGATGGTGCCGGTCTTGTCCAGCGCCAGCCATTTCAGATCCTTGCCCTGCTCCAGGTAGACGCCACCCTTGATCAGGATGCCGCGCCGCGCCGCGGCTGCCAGGCCGCTCACGATCGTTACCGGCGTGGAGATCACCAGCGCGCACGGGCAGGCAATCACCAGCAGCACCAGCGCCTTGTAGATCCATGCGCTCCAGTCACCGTCCATCGCCAGCGGCGGCACCACGGCCACCAGCACCGCGCCAAGGAAGACCAGCGGCGTGTAGATGCGGGCAAAGCGGTCGACAAAGCGCTGCGTGGGCGCGCGGCTGCCCTGCGCCGCCTCCACCGCGTGGATGATGCGCGCCAGCGTGGAGCCGCTGGCCGGCGCGGTGACTTCGTACTCCAGTTCGCCGGCCTGGTTGATGGTGCCGGCGAAAAGCGCATCGCCGACGGTCTTGTCGACCGGGACGCTCTCGCCAGTGATCGGCGCCTGGTCCAGTGTGGACTGGCCACGCAATACCCGCCCGTCGAGCGCAACGCGTTCGCCGGGGCGCAGGCGCACCAAGGCGCCGATGGCCACCGCGCCAGCCGCCACAGGCAGCCAGCTACCGTCCGGCTGCCGCACCGTGGCCTGCTCCGGCGCCATTGCCATCAGGCCGCGCACGGCATTGCGCGCACGGTCCAGCGACGCCGCCTCGATGCGCTCGGCCAGCGCGAACAGCACCATCACCATAGCCGCTTCCGGCCACTGCCGGATCAGCATGGCGCCGGTGACAGCGATGCTCATCAATGCGTTGATGTTCAGGTTGCCATTGGACAGCGCGATCCAGCCCTTCTTGTAGACGCCCAGCCCGGCTACTGCCACAGCCACCAACGCCAGCAGGGGCGCAAGCCATTCCTGGCCGGGCACTTGCAGCCACTGCACAGCCTCAGCGCCGAGCGCGGCCACGCCGGCCAGCGCCAGCGGCCACCATGGCTTGGCGGCTTGCGGCGGCAGCGCTGCGGCCTGCTCGGACAGCGGCTCGGCCTTCATGCCGAGACTCTCGATGGCCCGCACCACCGGCTCCAGGGAGTCCAGCGTATGGTGCACCGTCAGCACGCGCTGCATCAGGTTGAACTGCAGCGCGGCCACGCCTGCCATGCTGCCCAGCTTGTTGCGGATCAGGGTCTCTTCCGTGGGGCAATCCATCGCGTCGATGCGATAGCTGGCCGCGGCGGCGCCGGCAGGAACGGCTACGGCAATCGGCGGCGCCGCGCTGGCGCTGCCGCAGCAGGCTGCGCCGCCTGCCTGAGCGCGCTGGTGGCCGTGATCGTGGTCATGGTCGTGCTGGTGTGCTTGATCGTGCTTATGCGCGTGTTCGTGTGCATCAGAATGCCCATGATCGCGGCAAGATGGGGCACGGAGCGAAGCTTGGTCTGGCGTTGCGCTAGGCATGGCGGTTTTCCCTGCTTGTTTTTGCTTACCGCCCATTTAAGACCCTGAAGCGACTACAGGGTCAAGTGCTGTCTGCACATCGGTCGATACGAGCGTCCGAGGTCACCTTTGCGCCACGCTTTAAGCCACAGCCGCGCAAGGGTCATGCTTGCTGCCTATATAATCCGCCGCATGCGCCGTTTCCTGATCCTGCTTTTCGCCATCATGCTGCCCCTCCAGTTCGCCTGGGCCGGGGCTGCGGCGTATTGCAATCACGAAAGCACGCAGCCGGGCAACGGGACCGCCACAGCCAGCGCCAGCTGGCATTTCGGCCACCATAGCCACGCCCATCAGGGCAAGCTCAGCCAGCACGGCGGCAATGACAGCAACGACAGCAAGAGCGGCAAGGACAACATCAAGCTGCCCGACCTGGACTGCGCCGTGTGCCACTTTGCCAGCGCCCAGCTGGTCTTGCCGGACACGGCCACGAGCGCCTCGCAACATGGCGTGGCCATCAGCTACCGGGCGCTGGCCGCGTCCTACCTGTCTGCGCCCGGCGCCACCCCCGACCGCCCGCAGTGGCCGCTCGCCGCCTGAACGGCGAGACGACTCCCCTTACCTCCAGACTCTCGTCTCGCCGAAATTCCCTGGCTTTTTCCCGGTGAAATTCGATGAGAACACTTGTGATGCCGCTCGGGCTGGCGGCAGCTTTGCTCAGCCCTGCCGCGTTCGCCCAGAACGCGGCGACGACCCCATTGCCCGCCGCGCAAGCGGCGCAACAGATTCCCGAGCCCGCCGGCACGCTCACGCTGGACGATGCGCTCGCCCTCGCGGCCGGGCGCAACTTCACGCTCTCGGCCGCCGGCCATGAGTTCGATGCCGCCGAGGGCGGCATCATGCAGGCCCGCACCATCCCCAACCCGGAAGTCGCGGTCCTCCTCGAGGACAACCGCCGCGATACCCGCACCACTACGGCCCAGGTCAACCTGCCGATCGAGCTCGGCGGCAAGCGCGCCGCGCGCATCGGCGCCGCGCAAAAAGCGCGCGAGCTGGCCCAAGCGCAACTGGGCGCAACGCGCACCGGCCTGCGCGCGGCCGTGGTTGGCAGCTTCTTCGCGGTGGTCATCGCGCAGGAGCGCGTCAAGCTGGCGCGTGGCTCGGCCGAGATCGCCGCCAAGGGCGCTCAGGCGGCGATCCGCCGCGTGGCCGCCGGCAAAATCGCGCCGCTCGAAGAGAGCAAGGCGCGCGTGGAGCAGGCCAATGCGGAACTCGAGGTCGCCGACGCCGAGGCGGCACTCGCGATGGCACGCCAGTCGCTGGCCGGCCTTTGGGGCAGCAGCGAAGCCCGCTTCCAGGTAGCCGCCGGCAACCTGGACACCCTGCCCGCGCGGCCCGACGGCGCTAGCCTCGCCCAAGCGCTGGACAGCGCGCCGGAACTGGCAAGCCAGCGGCTGGAACTGGAACGCAGGCAGGCCATCATCGGCGTGGAGCGCAGCCGCCAGTATCCCGACCTGACCGTCAGCCTGGGCAGCAAGCGCGACAACGGCTCAGACCGCGGCACCATGCCCGTGCTGGGCGTGTCGCTGCCGCTGCCGCTGTTCGACCGCAACCAGGGCAATCTCTACGCCGCACTGCGCCAGGCCGACAAAGCGGCCGACGAGTACCGCGCCACACAGGTGCGGCTCGCTAACGAGCTGCAGCAAGCCACGCGGCAACTGAGCGTTTCGCGGACCTCGGCCGACTCGCTCAAGGGTACCGTGCTACCGGCTGCGCAGCAGGCCTATGAGGCCGCCACGCGCGGCTTCGAAGCCGGCAAATTCAACTTCCTCGACGTGCTCGATGCGCAGCGCACCTGGTTCCAGGCGCGCATCCGCTATCTCGGCGTGGTCGCCAATGCCTATCAGGCCGCGACCACCATCGACCGCATTCTTGGCCGCTAGCACCAAAGGAACTCCATCATGGCAATCACCAACAAGCAGAAAACGAGCATCGCCATCATCCTGGCGGGCGGCGCCATCGCAGCCGCGGGACTGATCTTCGCCGGGCGCGGCAGCGCCGACGCCACGACCGAAGCCGGCCACGCAGCAGGCGCGCATAGCGAAGACGCGGCCCACGGCGACGGCGAGCATCACGGCGGCCCGGCCAGCGCGGCGCACGGCGACGCCGCCCGGCACACCGACGGGGAGCACCACGAAACGCAAGAAAAAGAAGGCCACGTCGAGATGACCCCGGCACAGGTCCAGGCGGCCGGGCTCACGCTGCGCACGGCAGGACCTGCGCACATCGAGGGCACGGCATCCTTCCCCGGCGAGATCCGCTTCAACGAGGACCGCACGGCCCACGTGGTGCCACGCGTAGCTGGCGTGGTGCAAGGCGTGTCCGCCAACCTGGGGCAACAGGTGAAGAAAGGCGATTTGCTGGCGGTGCTGGCCAGCACCGCGCTGTCCGACCAGCGCAGCGAACTGCTGGCCGCGCAAAAGCGCCTGGAGCTGGCCGAATCCACCTTCCAGCGCGAGAAGAAGCTGTGGGAGGACAAGATCTCCGCCGAGCAGGACTACCTGGCCGCGCGCACCGCGCTGCAGGAAGCCCGCATCGCCACGCAAAACGCCACGCAGAAGCTGACTGCCATCGGCGTCAGCGGCAACGCAGGCGGCGCCAAGTCGCTCAACCGTTTCGAGCTGCGCGCGCCCTTCGACGGCACCGTGGTCGAGAAGCACCTGGCGCTGGGCGAAGCCGTGGCGGCCGACGCCAACGTGTTCGTCATCTCCGACCTCAGCACGGTATGGGCCGAGTTCGTGATCGCGCCCAAGGACCTGGATCGCGTGCGGGTTGGCGAGAAGGTGAAGATCGCCTCCACTGCCTTCGACGGCAAGGCCGAAGGCACGGTCTCGTATGTCGGCTCGCTGCTGGGCCAGCAAACGCGCACCGCCACCGCCCGCGTCACGCTGCCCAACCCCAAGACGGCCTGGCGCCCCGGCCTGTTCGTCACCGTGGGCGTGACCGACTCCAGCGCCGAGGTGCCAGTGGCGATCGAGGCCGAAGCCCTGCAAAGCAACGGCGATCAGCAGGTGGTGTTCGCTGTCGTTCCAGGCGGCTTCCAGGCGCAGCCGGTCAAGACCGGCCGCAGCGACGGCAAGCTGGTGGAGATCACCGAAGGCCTGAAAGCCGGCACGCAATACGTGGCAGGCAACAGCTTCGTGATCAAGGCCGAGCTTGGCAAGGCCGGCGCCGAACATAGCCACTAAGCGGAGAATCCCTCATGTTTGAAAGACTGATCCGCTTTGCCATCGAGCAGCGGTGGCTGGTGCTGCTGGCGGTGGTCGCCATGGCAGCGCTCGGCATCTACAACTACAGCCGGCTGCCCATCGACGCCGTGCCAGACATCACCAACGTGCAGGTGCAGGTCAACACCTCCGCGCCCGGCTATTCACCGCTGGAAACCGAGCAGCGCGTCACCTACCCGATCGAGACCGCGATGTCCGGCCTGCCGGGCCTGGAGCAAACCCGCTCGCTGTCGCGCTATGGCTTGTCGCAGGTGACGGTGATCTTCAAGGATGGCACCGATATCTACTTCGCGCGCCAGCTGGTCAACCAGCGCATCCAGGAAGCCGCGCAGAACCTGCCCACGGGCGTTGCGCCACAGATGGGCCCGATCTCCACCGGGCTTGGCGAGATCTACCTGTGGACGGTGGAAGCCGAGGACGGCGCCAGGAAGGCCGATGGCACGCCCTACACCCCCACCGACCTGCGCGAAATCCAGGACTGGGTCATCAAGCCGCAGTTGCGCACGGTGCCCGGCGTCACCGAGATCAACTCCATCGGCGGCTTCGCCAAGGAGTACCTGGTGGCGCCCAGCCCGGAACGGATGGCCTCCTACGGCCTGAGCCTGCAGGACGTGGTGGTGGCGCTGGAGAAGAACAACGCCAACGTGGGCGCCGGCTATATCGAGCGGCGCGGCGAGCAGTACCTGGTGCGCGCACCGGGGCAGGTCAGGTCCGTCGACGATATCCGGGAGATCATCGTGGGCAGCGCGCAGGGCCAGCCCATCCGCATCCGCGACCTGGCGGACGTGGGCATCGGCCGCGAACTGCGCACCGGCGCGGCCACCGACAACGGGCGCGAAGTGGTGCTGGGCACCGTCTTCATGCTGATCGGCGAGAACAGCCGTGCCGTATCGCAAGCGGTGGACCAGCGCATGGCCGCCATCAACCGCTCGCTGCCGGCCGGCGTCAAGGCCGTCACCGTGTACGACCGCACCGTGCTGGTGGACCGCGCCATCGCCACCGTCAAGAAGAACCTGGTCGAGGGCGCGATCCTGGTGATCGTGATCCTCTTCCTGTTCCTCGGCAACCTGCGCGCCGCCATCATCACCGCGCTGGTCATCCCGCTGTCCATGCTGTTTACGTTCACCGGCATGGTGACCTACAAGATCAGCGCCAACCTGATGAGCCTGGGCGCGCTTGACTTCGGCATCATCATCGACGGCGCCGTGGTGATCGTCGAGAACTGCGTGCGGCGCCTCGCCCATGCCCAGCAACAGCACGGCCGCCCGCTCACCCGCGGCGAGCGCTTCCACGAGGTCTTTGCGGCCTCGCGGGAAGCACGCCGCCCGCTGATCTTCGGCCAGCTCATCATCATGATCGTGTACATCCCCATCTTTGCGCTGACAGGCGTGGAAGGCAAGATGTTCCACCCCATGGCGATGACGGTGGTGCTGGCGCTGATCGGCGCGATGATCCTGTCGGTGACCTTCGTGCCGGCGGCCGTGGCGCTGTTTATCGGCGACAAGGTAGCCGAGAAGGAAAACCGCCTGATGCTGTGGGCCAAGCGCGCCTACGCGCCCATGCTCGGCAAGACCATCGCCAACACACCGGTGGTACTGACCCTTGCCGCAGTGGCGGTGCTGTTGAGCGGCTTGGTGGCGACGCGGCTGGGCAGCGAGTTCATCCCCAACCTGAACGAGGGGGATTTCGCCGTGCAGGCGCTGCGCATTCCCGGCACCAGCCTCACCCAGTCGCTCGCCATGCAGCAGCAGATCGAGACGCGCCTCAAGGAGAAATTCCCCGAAATCGAGCGCGTCTTCGCCCGCACCGGCACTGCCGAGATCGCCTCGGACCCGATGCCGCCCAACGCCTCGGATGGCTACATCATGCTCAGGCCGCGGGCGAAGTGGCCCAATCCGTCCAAGACGCGCGAGCAGCTGCTGGCGCAGATGGAGGCCGAACTGGCAACCATCCCCGGCAACAGGTACGAGTTCTCGCAGCCGATCCAGTTGCGCTTCAACGAGCTGATCTCCGGGGTGCGCAGCGACGTGGCCGTGAAGATCTTCGGTGACGACAACGGCGTGCTGGAGGACACCGCGCAAAAGGTCGCCACCGTGCTGCGGGCCGTGCCCGGCGCAACCGAGGTCAAGGTCGAGCAGACCAGCGGCCTGCCAATGCTGACGGTGGACGTGGACCGCGCCCGCGCGGCCCGCTACGGCCTCAACATGATCGACGTGCAGGACACCGTGGCCATTGCCGTGGGCGGCAGGGACGCCGGCATCTTCTTCCAGGGCGACCGCCGCTTCAATATCGGCGTACGCCTGCCGGAAGGCATCCGCGGCGATGTGGAGGCGCTGCGCCGGCTGCCGATTCCCTTGCCCAAGGGAAGTACGGCAGCCGCCAGCTATATCCCGCTGGGCGAAGTGGCAACGCTAACGCTGGCCCCGGGCCCCAACCAGGTCTCGCGCGAGAACGGCAAGCGCCGCATCGTGGTCAGCGCCAATGTGCGCGGGCGCGACGTGGGCACCTTCGTGCCCGAGGCGATGGCGTCGCTGGATCGCCAGGTCAAGGTCCCGGCGGGCTACTGGGTCACGTGGGGTGGCACCTTCGAGCAGTTGCAATCGGCCGCCACGCGGCTGCAGATCGTGGTGCCTGTGGCGCTGCTGATGGTGTTTGTGCTGCTGTTTGCCATGTTCGGCAATGTGCGCGATGGCCTGCTGGTCTTTACCGGCATCCCCTTTGCGCTCACTGGCGGCATCCTGGCGCTGTGGCTGCGTGGCATTCCGCTGTCGATCTCGGCGGCGGTGGGCTTTATCGCTTTGTCCGGCGTGGCGGTGCTCAACGGACTGGTGATGCTGTCCTTTATCCGCAGCCTGCGCGAAGACGGCAAGCCGCTCGATGAAGCCATCCATACCGGCGCGCTGACCCGGCTGCGTCCCGTGCTGATGACCGCGCTGGTGGCATCGCTGGGCTTTATCCCGATGGCGATTGCCACCGGGACCGGGGCCGAGGTACAGCGTCCGCTGGCCACGGTGGTGATAGGTGGCATCCTGTCTTCCACCGCGCTGACCTTGCTGGTGCTGCCGGTGCTGTACCGGCTGGCGCATCGGCGCGACAAGGATGAGGCTGGCGTGGAAGATGACGCAGGCTGCGCACGCCTGGCTGGCGGCTTGCCGGCGCCACCGGCATTGCCCAACAGCTAACCCTGGCGGCGGCAGGAGCGGCATGCCGCTCCTGCACGTCGAGCACCGCTGCGCCGTGGCATGGCAACGCATTCGCATGTGTGGGAGCGAGCGGGTTCTTAACGTCTACCCGCCGGGTCTGTCGCAGACCCGGCATGTTGCGTCGGGAACTTCAGCTCAGCCACCGTCTCGCCGGGCCGGCTGCGCATGCTCACACTGCCCCCATGCAGCCGCATGATCGTATCCACGATGGCCAGCCCAAGCCCGGTCGAACCCGCCGAATTGCTGCGCGCGGGATCGCCTCGGTAAAAACGCCCGAACACATGCGGCAGCGCCTCGGCGGCGATGCCGGTGCCCCCGTTGCTCACCTGGATCCGGGTAGCGGCGGTGTCCGCCACTACCCGGATGTCCACGGCGCTGCCCGCGGGCGCATGCCGCAAGGCGTTGTCGACGAGGTTGGTCACCGCGCGCCGCAGCAGCGTCTGGTCAGCGCGCACGGCGCCCTGGCCTGCAAGTTGTACCTTGATGTCGCGGTCCGCCGCGACGGCTTCGTAGTACTCGGCAACCTTGTCCAGCTCCGCGCGCGCGTCCAGCTCTCGCACCGTCATGGCCACCTGGGCATGATCCGCGCGCGCAAGGAACAGCATGTTCTCGATCATGCGGGCCAGCCGCTCGTATTCTTCCAGGTTGGATTCCAGCAGGTTCTCGTACTCCTGCACCGGGCGGCTATGGCCCAGCGTGACCTGGGTCTGGCCGATCAGGTTGCTGATGGGCGTACGAAAATCGTGCGCCAGGTCGGCAGAGAATTCGGAGAGCCGATGGAAGCCGTCTTCCAGCCGTGCCAGCATGTCGTTCAGCGCGGCGACAAGCGCGCGCAGCTCGGTGGGCGCCTGGCCGGCATCGAGCCGCGTGGCAAGCCGGCTCATGGTGACGGCGGATGCGTCCTGCGCCATGCGCCTGAGCGGGCGCAGGCCGCGCCTGGCCAGCAGGTATCCCAGCCCCGCCGCGACCGCCGCGCCGCATAGCGTTGCCCACAGCATCTGCGTCTGGTAGGCCTTCATCAGCGCCACGCGGTACCCGGCATCGCGCAGTACCACGATCTCGACCGCGCGCTCGGAATCCCCCAACTGCCCCAGCGCGGAGATGCCGCGCGAGGCGACGCCGTTACGGGGATACCAGGTATGCAGCCGGGATTTGTCGGGCGGCGTGGCCGCAGGCAGCACAGGCAATGCCGGCACCGGCTCATGGCGTGGGTTCAGGGTGACCAGCGGCTCGCCGCCGCTGCCGCGCACCAGCAGGATCAATCCCTCATGGCCCAGTGCGAGATCGGCGAAGCGATGCGTGTCGGCGCGGATCTCCGCCTCCGATCCCACCTCGCGCAGCAGATGGCGCACCAGCAGCACTTCGCTGACCAGCTCGCTCTCGTCGCGATCCTGCAACTGGGCAGCGAGCGCGCTGGCCAGGTAGGTGCCAACGGCCACCAGGATGGCCACGGTGGCAGCGCCGTAGGCCAGCGCCAGCCGTGCCGTGAGCGATGCCGGCAGGCGGAGTACAGCGCGGATCAAGCGGCGGTCCCTGACTTGGACCGGCTCACCGAACTTCCTCTTCCAGCACGTAGCCCATGCCCCGGCGCGTGTGGATCAGCTTGGCGGGAAAGGGGTCGTCGACCTTGGCGCGCAGCCGGCGGATGGAGACATCGACCACATTGGTATTGCTGTCGAAATTCATGTCCCAGACGTGGGAGGCAATCAGCGAACGCGACAGCACTTCGCCGCTGCGGCGCGCCAGCAGCTGCAGCAGCGCGAACTCCTTGGAGGTCAGTTCCAGCTTCTGGCCGTCGCGCGTGACGCGGCGCTTGACGGTATCGATCTGCAGGTCCGCCACTTCGATCAGCTCGCTTTCACGCAGCGGGCCACGCCGCAGGATCGTGCGGATGCGCATGACCAGCTCGGCGAAGGCGAAGGGCTTGACCATGTAGTCATCGGCGCCCAGCTCCAGGCCCTTGAGCCGGTCGGAAAGCGCATCGCGCGCGGTGAGGAACAAGACCGGCGTATCGCGCTCGCGCCGCAGTTCCTGGAGCACCTGCCAGCCATCCATGCCCGGCAGCATGACATCCAGCACGATGAGGTCATACTCCTGCCCGCGTGCGTGGGCCAGGCCGTCCACGCCATCGCGCGCCAGGTCCACCACGAAGCCGGATTCGCTCAGGCCCTTGCGCAGGTAGTCACCTGCCTTGGGTTCGTCTTCGACAATCAATATGCGCATAATTATTCACTCCGGGCCATTCACTGGCCCTGCAAGACCGACACGCTATACGAGCAAGCCCCGCCACGGCCGAAGATGTCAACATTGTCATGTTGGCGTCACGCAACCGCACCTTTCGATGCAGGTAGAATATCGGCTGCTGATTCCCCTGCACCGATGAAACGCGTCCTTAGCTACTTCCTGTTGTGCCTTGCCATGATCGCGCTGCCCGCACAGGGTGTCGCGGCGGCGGTCATGATGGTCTGCAGCGCGGCGCAATCTGTGCCTTCGGTGCCTTTGGCGCAGATGCCATCCGTCGTGCTGCCGGCCGATTCGCCCGCCGTGGAATCGATGATGTTACGCCATGCAGCCATGAAATCGCAGGCAGAAGCCGCGCTTGGCAGCCATGCCGGCGCGCATTGCCATGACGCGGCGGACCCGGCCCGGCAGACAGACGGGACGGCCAGTCTGTCTGGCATGACTGGCATGACTCACCCGCCAGCGCATCAAGACCATCAAGACCATCAGGATCACCACGCCAGCCATGGCGCCGGTGGCGCCTGCAGCGCCTGCTCGGCCTGCGCGCTCGGGGCCATCATGCCCACCATCCTGCCTGAGCTCGCGCTGGCCAGCCATGGCCACGCCGCACCGGTAGCCGCCCTGGCCGCCTACGCCGGCTTCCTCCCCGCCCCCTCCGACCG